>JAIRVW010000286.1 GCA_031253705.1 Brucellaceae bacterium | reverse complement strand
CCTGTTCTGGATGTTGCCAATGATCCGGATATTCCGGCCGGCACCAAAATGGTTTCGACCACTGTGCGTGAAGCATTGCGCGATGCAATGGCTGAAGAAATGCGCCGTGATCCTAACGTCTTCGTTATGGGTGAAGAAGTTGCTGAATATGAAGGTGCCTATAAGGTAACCAAAGGCCTTCTGGCTGAGTTCGGTGACAAGCGCGTTGTTGATACACCAATTACCGAACACGGCTTTGCCGGTATCGGTGTCGGTGCAGCTTACACCGGCTTGCGTCCGATTGTTGAGTTCATGACCTTCAACTTTGCCATGCAGGCAATTGACCAGATCATCAACTCTGCTGCCAAGACATTGTACATGTCCGGTGGTCAGATGGGTGCACCTATGGTGTTCCGCGGTCCTTCGGGTGCCGCTGCCCGCGTTGGCGCACAGCACTCCCAGTGCTATGCTGCATGGTACAGCCATATTCCGGGTCTGAAGGTCATCATGCCTTATTCGGCTGCTGATGCTAAAGGTCTGCTCAAGGCTGCGATCCGCGATCCAAATCCGGTGATCTTCCTTGAAAACGAAGTTATGTACGGCCACACATTTGATGTGCCGGACATTGAAGATTTCGTATTGCCGATCGGTAAAGCCCGCATTCATAAGGTCGGTAAAGATGCAACTATCGTATCTTTCGGTATCGGTATGACCTATGCGATCAAAGCTGCTGAAGAGCTGGCTGAAATCGGCATCGACGTTGAAATCATCGATCTGCGTACCATCCGTCCGATGGATATGCCGACTGTGATTGAATCGGTCAAAAAGACCGGCCGTCTGGTCACTGTTGAAGAAGGCTACCCGCAGTCTTCCGTGGGTACAGAAATTGCAACCCGCGTGATGCAGCAGGCTTTCGATTATCTCGATGCGCCGATCATGACCATTGCCGGTAAAGACGTGCCGATGCCATATGCCGCCAACCTCGAAAAGCTGGCTCTGCCATCGGTTGCGGAAGTTGTTGAGGCCGTTAAAGCTGTCACCTACGCTCGTTAAGGGGAAGGATTAATTATGGCTATCAAAATTACGATGCCGGCTCTTTCTCCGACAATGGAAGAAGGTAATCTGGCTAAATGGCTGGTCAAAGAAGGCGATAAAGTCACCTCCGGTGACGTTATTGCCGAGATCGAAACCGACAAGGCGACCATGGAAGTGGAAGCTGTTGATGAAGGTATCGTGGCCAAGCTGGTTGTGCCTGCAGGAACTGAAGGCGTAAAGGTCAATTCCCTGATCGCTGTTCTGGCAGAAGATGGTGAAGATCTTGCTGAAGCTGCAAAGGCAGCTTCAGGTGATGCACCTGCCGCAGCCCCTAAGGCTGAAGCCGCTGCTGCACCAGTATCTGCACCGGCACCAGTTGCTGCGGCTCCGGCCGCTGCTCCGGCTCCGGTTGCTGCACCTGCAGCAAAAGGCGAACGTCTGTTCGCTTCGCCGCTGGCACGCCGTATCGCTAAAGAAGCCGGTGTTGAACTGGCTGCTGTTTCGGGCACTGGTCCGCATGGCCGCATCATCCGCAAGGATGTTGAAGCTGCAATCGCTTCCGGCGTTAAGGCACCAGCTGCGAAACCGGCTGCATCTGCTGCGGCTCCTCAGGCTGCTGTCGCAGCCGGTGCTTCGGATGAAGCAACCCTCAAAATGTTTGAGGAAGGCTCATACGAGCTGGTGCCACATGACGGTATGCGTAAGACTATTGCGCGCCGCCTGATGGAATCCAAGCTGACTGTTCCGCATTTCTATCTGACGATCGATTGCGAACTGGATGCTCTGCTGGCTCTGCGCGCACAGCTCAATGCTGCTGCACCGGTTATCAAGACTGAAAAGGGCGAAGTGCCTGCTTACAAGCTGTCGGTCAACGATCTGGTGATCAAGGCAACAGCTCTGGCGCTGCGTGATATTCCGGAAGCCAATGTGTCCTGGACTGATGCAGGCATGGTCAAGCACAAGCATTCGGATGTCGGCGTTGCCGTTTCCATTCCGGGTGGCCTGATCACGCCAATCGTTCGCGGTGCAGAAACCAAGGCTCTGTCTGCCATCTCCAATGAGATGAAAGATCTGGCCAAGCGCGCCCGTGACCGTAAGCTGAAGCCTTCTGAATATCAGGGCGGCACCACTTCGGTATCCAACCTCGGTATGTTCGGCGTGAAAGACTTCGCTGCGATCATCAACCCGCCACATGCAACGATCTTTGCAGTTGGCGCCGGTGAACAGCGTGCCGTCGTGAAAAACGGCGAACTGGCTGTGGCAAATGTCATGTCCGTTACGCTTTCCACCGACCACCGTGCCGTTGACGGTGCGCTGGCTGCAGAACTGGCGAAAGTTTTCAAGAACTATATTGAAAACCCGCTTAGCCTGCTGGTCTAAGAAAAAACCGGCGCTCCGGTTCTCCGGAGCGCCGTTGCTTTCTCGCAAAAGGCGGAAACATGAAGTCAGTTTTATGTTTTGGTGATTCACTGACCTGGGGCTATCAGGCACCGGATGGTGCGCGGTTGTCTCTGGAGGATCGCTGGCCGTCTGTTTTGCAAAAAGGCCTTGGTTCTCAGGCACATGTGATTGCTGAAGGCCTGAACGGCCGCACCACTGCCTTTGACGATTATACCGCGCCGGAAGATCGCAACGGTTCGCGCATTCTGCCGACATTGCTTGGCACCCATGCGCCGCTTGATCTGGTGATTATCCTGCTCGGCAGTAATGATATGAAGCCGCAGGTCGCAGGTGATGCTTTTTCCAGCCATTGCGGTATGCGCAGACTGATCCAGATCATTCGCAGCCATCCTTATCCGGAAGGCTATGCGGTGCCGGATATTCTGATCGTGGCTCCGCCGCATATCAGTGAAAGTGCTGATCCGTTTTTTGCCTCGCTCTATGCCGGTGCTATTGCGGAAACGCGCAAGCTGGGACTGTTGCTCTCGGATCTGGCGGATGAAACGGAATGCAGCTTCTTTGATGCGTCCGGCGTTGCGAAAACCACGCCGCTGGATGGTGTGCATCTGGATGCTGGGAATACACGGGCAATCGGGCAGGCGCTGGAGCCTGTTGTGCGTCTGATACTGGGTTTGTAATTAGATTAAAAAAATAAAATGAATGATGCGCCGGTAACCGGCATAGAAACCATTCAAGGAGAATGAGAGTGTCCAACAGTTACGACGTTATTGTAGTCGGTGCCGGTCCGGGTGGTTATGTGGCCGCTATTCGTGCAGCGCAGCTTGGTCTGAAAACCGCTGTTGTTGAACGTGAGCATCTGGCCGGTATCTGCTCGAACTGGGGTTGTATCCCGACCAAGGCACTGCTGCGCTCTGCTGAAGTGAAGCATCTGGCAGAACATGCCAAAAATTACGGCCTGAAGCTGGAAGGCAGCATCGTGCCGGACATCAAGGCAGTTGTTGCCCGTTCGCGCGGTATTGCCGAGCGTATGAATGGCGGCGTCGGCTTCCTGATGAAGAAGAACAAGGTTGATGTGATCTGGGGCGAAGCCAAGATCACCAAGCCGGGCGAAATTGTTGTCGGTAAGACCAGCAAGGCGCCGATGCAGCCGCAGGCTCCGCAGCCAAAGAACACACTGGGCGAAGGCACTTATACTGCCAAGCACATTATCATTGCCACCGGTGCGCGTCCGCGTGCATTGCCGGGCATTGAACCGGATGGCAAGCTGATCTGGACCTATTTCGAAGCCATGGTGCCGCAGGATCTGCCAAAGAGCATGCTGGTAATGGGCTCCGGCGCGATCGGTATCGAATTCGCTTCGTTCTATAATGACATGGGCGTTGACGTGACTGTTGTTGAGCTGATGTCCAACATCATGCCGGTTGAAGATGCGGAAATTTCCGCTTTCGCCCGTAAGCAGCTAGAAAAGCGCGGCCTCAAGATCATCACCGAAGCCAAGGTTTCAAAGGTTGAGAAGGGCGCGAATTCCGTGACCGCTCATATTGAAACCAAAGACGGCAAAGTACAGACACTGACCGTTGATCGTATGATCTCGGCTGTCGGTGTACAGGGCAATATTGAAAATATCGGCCTTGAAGCTGTTGGTGTTAAAACCGACCGCGGCTGCATCATTGTTGATGATTATTGCAAGACCAATGTTGCCGGTATCTATGCGATCGGTGACGTGGCCGGTGCACCGATGCTGGCTCATAAAGCTGAGCATGAAGCGGTTATCTGCGTTGAAAAAATCGCAGGTCTGCCAAATGTTCACCCGCTGGATAAAGCCAAAGTTCCGGGCTGCACCTATTGTAACCCGCAGGTTGCTTCTGTCGGTCTGACCGAAGCCAAAGCCAAAGAGCAGGGCTATGACATCCGTGTCGGCCGCTTCCCGTTTGTGGCTAATGGTAAGGCAATTGCGCTGGGCGAAGATCAGGGCATGGTCAAGACCGTATTCGATAAGAAGACCGGTCAGCTGCTCGGCGCGCATCTGGTTGGCGCAGAAGTAACAGAACTTATTCAGGGCTTTGTGGTTGCGATGAACCTCGAGACCACTGAAGAAGAACTGATGCACACTGTATTCCCGCATCCGACAATTTCCGAAACCATGAAGGAAAGCGTGTTGGATGCCTATGGCAAGGCTATCAATATCTGAGCCTTTCCGTTATGAAACAGCGATGGCCGGACATTATTCTGTCCGGCCATTCATGTAAAAGGAAAACCGGTGCCGCTCATTAAAGATGGATCGCCTTATCGCAAAGCTGCGCTGACAGTGCTGAAATATTCAACACTGATCGGTTTGGGGCTTGGCTTTGGTGTATCAACACTCAGCTTTTTGTCCGGCAACGTGATTTCAATCAATGGCTATGCACTCTCCGGCTGGTATGGCGTGTGGAGTGTGACACTGGCGCTGGGGCTGGCCGGATTTTGTTTCGGCCTGATCTGGGCACTGGTGTTTAAGGCAATCGGTGAAGCCGCGCGACGCTGAGGCCGGTTGTATACAGGGGCTGACGGCTTATATGAGCTGTTATGACCTTTGGTCTGCACAGGATTGAAAGCTTCTGAGGTTTACCTTGGGTACCCTGCCTGATAAACAGGCAAAATCTGGCCGGTATGACCGGCGTTACGAAATCTGAAGGCCGTTTGGGCCGTTTTGGGAAAGACATATGGTTACGCTTCTGGACACCGTTAACGACGACAGAAAACGCCTTCGTCATCCTGAGAAGGCCAACCGGCCTGATACAGCACTTTTGAAAAAACCTGACTGGATTCGTGTGAAGGCACCGACCTCACGCGGCTATGGCGAGACCCGTGATATTGTGCGCTCTAACAAGCTTGTCACAGTTTGCGAGGAAGCCGGTTGCCCGAATATCGGCGAGTGCTGGGATAAGAAACACGCGACATTCATGATCATGGGTGAAATCTGCACCCGTGCTTGCGCCTTCTGTAATGTGGCGACCGGTATTCCGACTGCGCTTGATCCTAATGAACCGGAAAATGTGGCCAAGGCCGTGAAACAGATGGGCTTGACCCATGTGGTAATCACTTCCGTTGACCGTGATGATCTGGCCGACGGCGGCGCACAGCATTTTGCTGAAGTTATTCAT
This sequence comes from Brucellaceae bacterium, assembly GCA_031253705.1. Taxonomy (GTDB): domain Bacteria; phylum Pseudomonadota; class Alphaproteobacteria; order Rhizobiales; family Rhizobiaceae; genus Pseudochrobactrum. The sequence continues at coordinate 1,495 of JAIRVW010000286.1, read as the reverse complement.
GCAATCCGTGCCGCCAGCCCGCAGACAACCATTGAAATTCTGACACCCGACTTCCTGCGTAAGGAAGGTGCTTTGGAGGTCGTTGTTAAGGCGCGTCCGGATGTGTTCAACCACAATTTGGAAACGGTGCCGTCCAACTATCTGAAAGTGCGTCCGGGTGCCCGTTATTTCCACTCCCTGCGTCTGTTGCAGCGCGTGAAAGAGCTCGATCCGACCATTTTCACCAAATCCGGTATCATGGTTGGTCTGGGCGAGGAACGTAACGAAGTGCTGCAGCTGATGGATGATCTGCGCTCGGCGGACGTGGATTTCATGACCATTGGTCAGTATCTGCAGCCAACCCGTAAGCACCATGCGGTTATCCGTTATGTGACGCCGGATGAGTTCAAATCATTTGCGACAATCGGCAAGACCAAAGGCTTCCTGCTGGTTGCTTCCAGCCCGCTGACACGTTCTTCGCACCATGCGGGTGATGATTTTGCCAAGCTGCGTGCCGCCCGTGAAGCGCTGATTGCCAGTCGTAATTAAAAGCGTATCCCGAAAAGTGGGAACCGGTTTTCGGATAAGATACGCGTCAAAACAAATGGATAGAGCATTTCCTATGATCTGTCATAACTGGAAATGCTCTAAAATAGCGTAGCTGATAGATTATGCCGCAATTTACTGCCACACGTCAGGTTCAGCACCGCGCCGAGCAAATGTTCGCTCTCGTCGCGGATATTGAAACCTATCCACAATTTGTCCCGATGTGTGAGGCACTGACCGTTCGCTCCCGTAAAGAGCGCGATGGTAAAACATTGCTGGTGGCCGATATGACTGTCGGCTACAAGCTGATCCGCGAGACATTCACCACGCAGGTGCTGCTGAAGCCGGATGAACGGGTGATTGAAGTCAAATATATTGACGGCCCGTTCCGCTATCTCGACAACCGCTGGACATTTGTACCGGTTGGTGACGGGGCGCAGAGCGATGTGGATTTTTTCATTGATTATGAATTCAAAAGCCGCACGCTTGGTCTGCTGATGGGCTCAATGTTTGATCTGGCATTCCGCAAATTTGCAGAGGCTTTTGAAAAGCGTGCTGATCAGATTTATGGCGTAAAAGCCTGAAATCACAAAGAATATTCATTCAAAAGCCGGAGATGCGTCATCTCCGGCTTTTTTGTTCTTATTGTGCTGTGTAACCACCGTCGACCAGCAGTGATGAACCGGTGACAAAAGAAGCTTCATCACAGGCAAGGAACAATACGGCATTGGCCACTTCTTCCGCGCGGCCAAGACGTCCCATCGGATGCAAAGCAACCAGCTTTTGTTTGGCTTCATCCGGAATATGGCTGAGCAGTGGGGTATCAATATAGCCCGGACAAACAGCATTTACGCGGATGTTTTTCGCGCCGTAATCAATGGCAAGGGTCTGGGTCAGCAGTTTCACGCCGCCCTTGGCCGCTGCATAGGCAGTCACGCCGCGCTTGCCGACGTGGCTGTGAATGGAGCCG
>JAIRVW010000267.1 GCA_031253705.1 Brucellaceae bacterium | reverse complement strand
CATCAACATCAGCAGCGGCAACACCGGCGCGCTCCAGCGCAGCCTTGATTGCAGTTGCACCCAACTCATGGGCAGGCACATTGGCAAAAGCGCCATTGAATGAGCCAACCGGCGTGCGTGCAGCGCTGGCAATAACGACTGATGTTTCTTTGCTCATGACAGAACCCTTCCTCACTTCCCAGTTTTGTCTGGTCACCATATAAGGGCCCGACTTTTCCTCACTATAGCGCCACTTACAAATGATGCTGGCACTAATTGCGATCAAGGTTCTGAATTTTTCGCATAACCCGCATCACTATCAGGGCGGTACAGCGCTAAGATTTGGCCGCATGGGAAGAAAATCGACTGTTTCAGAGATTTATCACTCAGCAGGTCATACATTGCCGGAATAACCTGCCATGCAGCTTAAACTGCAAACAAAAAAAGACCGGCTAAAAAGCCGGCCTTTTTAATAGCTCCAAGAAAAAGCGAAATTACGCTTCCTTTGGCTCCAGAACCTGACGGCCACGATACATACCGCTCTTCAGATCGATATGGTGCGGGCGACGCAGTTCGCCGGAGTTCTTGTCTTCAACATATGTCGGAGCCTTCAGCGCATCAGCCGAACGACGCATGCCGCGCTTCGAAGGGGAAGTTTTTCGTTTAGGTACAGCCATTGATTCTGCTCCAGTGATTAGTCAATCGAATGTCCGGTGCCTCATAGCAAGGCTGTCACATCGGACATTGTTCCGGAAAGTTTTGCTGCCTATACACGCTCAAACGTCTTTTGACCAGCAGGACTCGCATTTTTTTTATGCAAATCCTGATTTACCGGCTTAAAAACCTGCTCAGAAATGTATTTCAGTCGCCGCTCTATAACATCATCCGCGCCCGAAGGACAAAGGAGTTCGTAATTTCGCGGTGTTTTTGCTGATTTTATTGCACGCAGCCGACATAAGCGCCGCTGTTTTGCGCTCTGTTCTCAATAATACGGGCAATACGCACCATACCGCGGCTTGGCTTAGATGCATCGCGGAGAATCGGATTCGGCAATGTCACAGCCAGATAGGCCGCCTGACGTGCCGTCAGTTTGGAAGCCGGACGTTTGAAATAATGCTGGGCGGCCGCCTCAACACCATAAATCCCGTCGCCCCATTCCACAATATTGAGATAAATCTCCATCATCCGGCGTTTGGAAAGAATCAATGAAGCACCTTGTGCCAGCGGAAATTCCAGTGCCTTGCGCAGATAGGAGCGCCCGTTCCACATGAAGAGATTCTTCACCGTCTGCATCGGAATGGTCGAAGCACCGCGGCTTGGCTCGCCGTCACTGTTCAGCACCAGTTTCAGCTGGTTCCAGTCGATGCCGTTATGACTGCAAAACTGCCCGTCCTCAGACATCATCACAGAATTGACCAGCACCGGCGCAATATCTTCCAGCGGCACCCACTGGCGCTCATAGCCTTTCAGCGTCACCAGATCTTTGATCATCAAAGTCGAAACCGGATGCACAAAAGGCAGCTTATAGAGAAACAGCAAAGCGAAAGGTGTAATTGCCAGCAACAGCAATCCGCGCTTCAGCCACCACCACCATGAACGGGCGCGAACAGGATCAGCCAGATAGCTGGTTCCGTCTTCTTTATGAATGACAAGCTTTGTCATTGCGCCCGTGTTCTCTCTGTTAAAACATTTCCGGCAAAAGTGCGAAGCGGTCTTAACTGGAGCCGCTCTCATTACACCTTCGTTACTGCACAATTTCACCGGATTGAAAAGCTGGCTCTGCATGACATATCAGTTTTCAGGCATTTTTTATTGATAAAAAGCAATTCGCGGCTTTTCTGCACCACTTCTGATACAGAAATTTCATATTGAGCCATCCGGACAGGAGTTGATTATTACAGTCGAATGGTTCATGCCTTGCCCCATGAAAAACGATCATGACATTTCCGGTTTCGGGCAGCGGCTGGCACTTCATGCCGCTTCCGTTGAGCAACTGATGGTCTCACTTCTGGATGAGCGCCCGCGTCTCGGCGAGGTTATCCGTCCGCCGCGTCTGATGGCTGCAATCCGTCATGGCGCGCTCAACGGCGGCAAACGTCTGCGTCCGTTTCTGGTCACCGAAACCGCGCGTCTCTATGATGCCGATCCCCAAGCTGCCATGCGCGTTGCCGCAGCACTGGAATGTATCCATTGCTATTCGCTCGTTCATGATGATCTGCCGGCCATGGACGATGATGACATGCGCCGTGGTCAGCCGACCGTTCATAAAGCCTATGACGAAGCGGCAGCGATTCTCGCCGGTGATGGTCTGCTCACTTATGCTTTCGACATCATTGCCGATGATGCCACAGAACTGCCGGTGAAAACCCGTCTTGATCTGGTACTGGCTTTGTCCCGTGCTTCCGGTGTCGGTGGTATGGTCGGCGGTCAGGCGCTTGATCTGATGGCTGAAACCACCTGCCCTGATGAGGCTGAAATTATCACGCTGCAAGCCATGAAAACCGGCGCACTCATCCGTTTCGCCTGTGAAGCCGGTGCGATTATCGGCAATGCCAGCACGGAAGAGCGTGAACGTCTTGCGGAATTCGGCTCAGCCATTGGTCTGGCTTTCCAGCTTGCCGATGATCTGCTGGATGTGACCGCTGATGCTGCAACTATGGGCAAAGCCACCGGCAAAGATGCCGCTGCAGGCAAAGCGACCCTTGTTTCACTGCATGGTATTGACTGGACACGTCATCAGCTGACCGGTCTGGTGGCACAGG
>JAIRVW010000250.1 GCA_031253705.1 Brucellaceae bacterium | reverse complement strand
AGAAACCCCGCCGGTCTGCACCGGCGGGTTTTTTTTGTACTACGAGATTGCAGTGTCTCAGACGTCAGAATTTTGACGTCATGGAGATGAAGTAGCTGCGTCCGTTTTCAACGAAGTTCGATTCAGACTTCGGCTGCTTATCAAAGATATTGTTTACGCCCGCGCGGAAAGTGAAGTTTTCAGTCGGGTCATATTTGAACGAAATATTGGCAATATTATAGGCCGATACGTTCTGAGCGGTCAGTGTTTCCGGTGTCGCAACATAATCAACCTGCTTACCGTAGAAAGCCATACCGCCGGTTACGCTGAAATCTTCACGAACCTGCCATGTCAGCTCAGTATTGATCGAATATTTCGGATCGGCAGAGAGCGGCATGCCTGTTTCAAGGTTTCTGCTCTCAATGAGATAGGTAAAGGAGTTTGTCCATGTCCAGTCCGGATGCGGATTGATGGTCAGATTACCTTCAAAACCTTGCGTCCGTGCACGGTCAATATTGATCTGCTGTACATATTTTGTGCCATCCGGCTGGATCAGCGAGGCTTTGCGGGCGGATGTGATCTTGTCTTCGATCTCATTGTAGAAATATGTCAGGCCCGCTTCCCAGTTGTCCTGAAGATAGATACCACCAAGCTCAAAGCTGTTGCTTGTTTCAGGCTTCAGATCCGGATTACCAACCATTTCGCAAGGGCCGCCGACAGCGCCGCAACCACGACCGCGCGATGTCTGCACCCAGTTCGGGTTCAGCTGGCGCATATTCGGTGCTTTAAAGGCCTGTGCCCAGCCGGCCTTCAAAGTGAGGCTGTCAGTAACATCATAATTCAGATAAAGACGCGGGCTGGCATGGGTGCCGAATGTTTCGTGCTTATCAATACGCAGACCTGCGGTCAGTTTCAGATCATCCGTCAGCTTAATCTGATCTTCAGCAAAGATTGCAGCAGTCCAGATGCTGGTATCGGTTGTGCCTGTTGTTCCGGTAACCGAGTTCGGCTTGCCGAGATTTTCCGGATCTTTCATCTTTTCATGGCGGTATTCAGCACCGATTGTCAGATTTTGCTCAAAGAGAAAATCCAGCGGCATCGATACTTTGCCGTCAAGCGTATAGCTGCGCACATTGATGGTTGTATCGCCGGTGATGGCACCTGCGCGATTGGTAGTGTTGTGGTGATTGTCTGCATCTTCAATAAATGCAGTGATGGTTGATGTACCAAAATCCCATTCGCCGACATGACGCAGCGAGGCTGTCGTACGACGGATCGATGTTTTGCTGGTGTCAATTTCACCTTCAGCGAGGGACGGTTTGTATTTTTCTTTGCCGGTGCCGGCTTCGAGTTCAAACAGCTGGTTATCTGTCGGTGTCCATGTCAGACGGCCGTTAATATCATAATCATCGCTGCCGCCCGGTGTCTGAATATCATTGTGACGGGACGGGTCAGACGGATCTTTTTTGCTGAGGTTACCATAGGCGGTAAAGGTCAGTTCTTCCGGCACAATCGGGCCGCTGACATAGCCGCTGATTTTCTTGGTGACGCCGGTGGCCTTGGTTTCCGGCTGAATCCATTCTGTTGTCAGCGAGCCTGTCCAGCTGTCTTTTGATTTCTTGGTGATGATGTTGACAACACCGCCGAGAGCATCAGAACCGTAAAGAGTGGACATCGGGCCGCGTACAACTTCGACCCGCTCAATGGCGTCAATTGGTACCCAATCCAGATCGCCGTTATAATGACGCATGGTGGTCAGTCCGGCGTTGACGCGCTTACCGTCGATGAGGATGAGAGTATAACCGCTGCCCATACCGCGCATGCTGATGCCGCGGGTACCGTCACTGCCGAAGCCGACATTCAGACCAGGAACAGTACGGAGCGCTTCGGTAATATCCGGCGCGCCTTTTTGCTGTAACTGCTCCTGACCGACAACAGAAATACTGGCCGGAGCATCTTTAAGATTGGTTGCAACGGATGAGGCCGTCACGACAATTTGATCAAGAACAATGGCTCCGTTCGCAGGTTTTTCATCATTTTTTGCCGCTTCCTGTGCAGAAACCGCAGTGCTGAAAGCCAGCAAACTTGTGCCGATCAGCAGTACTGATTTTAAAACTTTTGTCGTGTGCATTGTCCTGATCATCCCCAAACATTAATATGAGTTAATTACTCCTATTAATGTTTGGGGGGTAATGGTCAAGCCAAAATGCTTTCTGATTCAGGATAAATAAGGATTTTTCAAGAAAATGGAGTTAAAATCTCATGTTTTGAGATTGGTGTGGTTTTTTCGCCCGTTTATTTTGAGTTTTGCACAGCCGCGCCACAGAGTTCGCGTGATTTTTGAAGCGTTGAATGCCTGTTCAGTGAATCACTTTTTACCAGATACGGTTGATCGGCGGATTAACCGGCAGGGCTTTTCTGGAGGCATGGGACTGCCAGCGCGGCGACCAGACGGCAGGTGAAAAAGTTCCGCTGCCGCTGATCCTGACCGGCGGCGGTTGTTTGCGGCGGCTGCAATTTTCCGGTAGCGGGCGCATAGACGGAAGCTCCGAACAGCTGGATACAGATTATTTCCAGCAAAAGTGAAACGCTCTGGCACTATCATGCTGCCTTTCAGTGAAGCGCGAATGACCGTTCTGCAACGCATTTATGATAAGTCTGAGACAGGTAAGCCCGTGCGAGAATGGCCGGATTGAAATGTCGTAATCAGGATATTTCATAAAATGACGTGTAATATCGCGATATGCAAAATAAACACGCGTTTTTGGTAATTTTTCAAAGAAAATTTTACCTTCCGGATAGTTTTCTTGCTTTTTATCAGTTAGACCATTGCAATTATGATGTTCCGGCTAACCGTTTTCCGGTGTCGCCGGTAAATATTTCAGAATAGCTGCATGTTTTAAAATGCTGTTCTGTAGTGATATCGATGCGAGGTATGCGCTGGTGTTTTTCACAGCCGCAACCCTGCGAAAACAGGATAAAACAATGAGTGTTTCCGGTGCTTCCCGGAAGGCTGCTGCCGGTAAAAACGGTCAGGCAGCTCCGGTATTGAATTCACCTGCGCGTGTGCTGTTTGCCAGCCTTGTAGGTACGACAATCGAGTTTTTCGATTTTTACGTTTATGCGACCGCTGCCGTTCTGGTCTTTCCGGCCGTGTTCTTTCCGGCGAGCGATCCGACATCGGCGATGCTGCAATCCTTTGCAACATTCTCGATTGCCTTCTTTGCCCGTCCGTTCGGCGCCATGGTTTTTGGCCATTTCGGTGATAAAATCGGCCGTAAGGCAACCCTTGTTGCCGCGCTGATGACAA
>JAIRVW010000220.1 GCA_031253705.1 Brucellaceae bacterium | reverse complement strand
CGGTCACCCTCTTCTTTCAAGACAAAGGGTGACAGGCCCTCGCGCCATTGTGCGGTCTGCGCATGGATGACATCGCCATGGCCATAGATCAGAACAGTCGGCAGGGTCGCGTCTTCTGTACGGCGGGCAATCATCAGCGGGCCGCCTTCAGCCACCTGATTGTCGTAGATTTTGATCTCAAATCCCGCAGCCTGCAAACGCGGTGTAATAGCCATGTTCAGATAGTCTTGCAGCACCGGTTTTCTCTCCGGTACCTGACTTTCTGTCGGATAGCTCACCAAGTTTGCCAATTCGGATTTCATGGTGCCATTGTCGAAATAGGCTTCGATCCGGCTGATAACAGTCTCACGCAAAGTCATGGCTGTCCTCCTCGGTCACCGCATCACCCCATGGCGACATAATCTCGGTGCAGCCGGAGTTCAGATCACCGTCACGCATCACACCGGCAGGGCAGGCAAAGGCAAAAGGCCAGACAGTGCGGCGTGTGGTGACGGTTCGGGCGACTTTATTCAGTTCTGCAATTGTATCCGCTGGCAGGCTGTCGTCGGCGATAATGACATCGGCGGCAGACATATCGAGACGCGGCTGATGGAAAGCACCTTCAATATCCATGCCGGAATCGACGATGAAAGAGGAAAGCTGGGCAACGGCCGAGACAATCTTACGTCCGCCTGATGCACCAATGGCGAAGCGGCGCTCGCCTTGCTCGCCGAGGGCAGGACAGACATTCATCAGGCATTGGCGTCCCGGTTGCAGGGAGTTTGGTTTGCCCTGTACCGGATCGAACCACATGATGCCGTTATTGAGCAAAAAGCCGGTGGAAGGTGAGACGACTTTCGAGCCGAATAATGACAGCAAAGTCTGTGTCATCGACACCATATTGCCGTGACGGTCAACCACAGAGAAATGCGTTGTGCAGCCTGGTGCTTTTGGCACTTCGCCGTCATCACCCATATTTTCCAGCCGCTGCTGATAGGCGTGGCGTAGGGCTTTGGCATAGCCGGTATAGGCATGAGCGTCCGGCTGGCCTTTGCCGATTTCCGGCAGGGCTTCAAAGGCTTGTCTCATGGTCGGGCCGGCGGTCAGATGCGGTGTGACATAGAATGTCGCATCGCCGCGTTTGAAACTCAGCGGGTCGGCAATGGTCGCACGGTAATCACGCAAATCCTGCATCGACAGTGACCCGCCTTTTGCGCGGACATCTTTGACCAGTGCCTGTGCCAGATCGCCTTCATAGAATGTGCGATAGCCCTGTTCTGCAAGTTCGGTCAGGGATGGTGCATAACCGGACATATCAATGCGTTTGTCGGACAGGCTTGTCCAGCCATTGATCATCGGCCATTGGCCGTCTTCGAGAAACAGTGCTGCGGCATCCGGATCTTTGGCTAGTTCACGGGTTGCACCTGCGATCACCAGCGCTGCGTACCAATCGACCGGCAGGCCTTCTTTGGCGAGTTTAATCGCCGGAGCCAGCAGCTCTGCCCAAGGCATGGTGCCCCAGCGTGCATGTGCCTGACCGATACCGTCGACCAGCCCCGGTACTGCAACTGCGGTTGCGCCCATAATATTGCGGTCATCAACCACGGCTTCCCACGGGAAAAGATCGGAGTTTTTACCGGCGCCGGAGAGCGGATAATCGGCAGGGTTCAGTTCCACAGGCGCGCGCATGGCATAGGTCACGGCATGGGCTTTACTGGTGGCTGCATCCCAAACCATCATCGCGCCGCCACCGGCAGGACCCGACATCCACGGCTCAAGCACACCAATGGTGAAGGAGACAGCCGTTGCGGCATCCATTGCATTACCACCTGCTGCAAGCACTGCCGCGCCGATTTGCGCTGCACGGCTGTTTTGTGCGGCTACGACACCGCCTTTGGTGCGGATGACATTCTTGCGGGTGACTTGCGTACGGGAAAGACTGGTTTGCATTTCAGTTCCTCAATCAGTTCAGGCCGGCAGTTCAGGCAGGCAGTGCAGTAGCGTCGTTATAGAGGTGACAGGCGACACAACCGGTGCCGTTTTCCTGCAAGGCAGGGCGGGTTTGATCACAGGGAGCAAAACGCTCAGGGCAGCGCGGGTGAAAGGCACAACCCGAAGGCGGATTGATCGGATTGGGATAATCGGTGCCGAGTTGCGTATCCGGTACGCCCAGATCAGGATCAGGTGTCAGCACGGAATCCAGCAAAGCCCGTGAATAAGGGTGGCGGGCATTGCGGAAAATGTCTTCGGTTTCGCGCTCTTCAACAATGCGTCCGAGATACATGACCGCAACCCGTGTCGCGAGATATTCAACAACCGCCAGATTGTGGCTGATGAACAGATAGGTCAGACCGAGTTCACGCTGCAGGTCACCCAGCAGATTGAGAATCTGGCTCTGCACGGAAACATCGAGTGCCGATGTTGGTTCGTCGCAGATAACGATTTCCGGCTTCATAATCAGAGCACGGGCAATAGCGACACGCTGGCGCTGGCCGCCGGACATCTGGTTCGGATAGGCGTTGAGCATACGCGAAGGCAGCCCGACGACATCCATGATTTCCTTTACCTTCTTTTCGCGCGATGCCTGATCGCCGACACTATGCACCACGAGGGGCGCCATAATGATCTGGCGGATAGTTTTACGCGGATTGAGCGAGGAATAAGGGTCCTGAAAGATCGGCTGAATACGGCGCGACAATTCAAAACGGTTTTGCTTGGTGATGTCTTCACCATTAATTTCGACGCGCCCGTTGGTTGGTTTTTCCAGTCCGAGCAGGATTTTAGCCAGCGTTGATTTTCCGCAACCGGATTCACCGACGAGGCCAAGAACCGAGCCGCGCTCTACTGTCAGCGAAACATCACTGACCGCTGCCAGCGGTTTTTTGCCGGAGAAGAAGCCCTGCCGTACCTGATAGATTTTGGAGACATTATGAAGTTGTAAAACTGGCTGGCTCATTGCAAAGCCTCCGCAGGCTGACGCACGCCGTTTGCATGGATGCACTGTAATTTATGATGAGCGGAGAGATCACGCTGGGGGATGATGCCGGTGCAGGCTTCAATCGCCTCAGGGCAGCGGTCGCGGAAGATGCAGCCGGTATGGCGACCTACAAGATTAGGCACGATACCCGGAATTGTACCCAGCCGTTCTCCGCGTTTGATGCGTCCCGGTATCGGAATACAGTCCAGCAAACCGCGGGTATAAGGATGCGACGGATTGCGGAAAATCTCACTGACAGAACCGGCCTCAACCAGTTCACCGGCATACATCACGGCTACCTTGTCAGCGATACGCGCAACGACGCCGAGATCATGGGTGATCAGGATCATCGCCATGCCCATTTTCTTCTGCAAGTCTTTGAGAAGACGCAGAATTTGAGCCTGAATGGTTACGTCCAGAGCGGTGGTAGGCTCATCGGCGATCAGCAATTCCGGTTCACACATCAGCGCCATTGCAATCATGATACGCTGACGCAAACCACCGGAAAGCTGATGCGGATATTGGTTGAGACGACTTTCTGCGGCGGTAATCCCGACCAAACGCAACAGGTCGGCAGCGCGTTTCAATGCTTCAGCTTTGCTGACGGATTTATGCAGGCGTAATGCTTCCGCCAGTTGACTGCCGATCGTATAGGCAGGGTTCAGGCTGGTCATCGGTTCCTGAAAAATCATCGCCATGCGATTACCGCGTAGCGCCCGCATTTCTTTTGCTGTGGCTTTTTGCAGGTCAATGCCGTCGAAGCTCATCTCGGTCGCATTACGCTGAATGCCCGGTGACAAAAGCCCCATAACAGCCAGCGAGGTCAGTGATTTGCCGGAGCCGCTTTCACCAACGATACAGAGCGTTTCACCCGGTTTAACCTCAAGATTGATATTGCGCACGGCATGAAGAGTGCCCGCCGCAGTAGGGATGTCCAGTGTCAGACCCTGAACTTTAAGAATAGGAGCAGTCATTGGTTTTCCTCTCAGTTCCGTCCGCCTGGCGCGGTAATATCGCGCAGGCCGTCGCCCATGAGATTGATCGCCAGAACGAGGATAAACAGTGCCACACCAGGGATCATCACAAGCCATGGTTCGAACAGCATCATGTCTTTGCCCTCGGAGATCATCAGACCCCAGCTGGCTGTCGGCGGCTGCACGCCAAGTCCGAGGAAGGACAGGGCGGCTTCGAGCAGAATGGCGTGCGCCATTTCCAGCGTGGCAACGACAATCAGATTGTTCATCAGATTAGGCAGGATTTCGGAGATCAGAATTTTCGGCGTGGATGTGCCGATGGCATAGGATGCCGCTACATATTCCCGTCGTGCAATCTGCAGGGTGGAGGCGCGCATCACGACTGCATAACGATCCCACAACAACAGACCGAGCACGGTGGCCACAACAGTCAGTGAGCCGCCAAACAGGGCAACAACCGCAAGAGCGACCAGAACAACCGGCATTGCGAGACGCACATTGATCAGAAACGTCACTACGGCATCAACACGGCCGCCGAAATAACCGGCGGCAATGCCCATGGCGGTACCGATAATACCGGAGATCAGAGCTGCAGAGAGACCGATAAACAGCGATACACGTGCACCATAGAGCAGGCGGGCAAGATAATCGCGGCCAAGCTGGTCGGTTCCCAGAATATGATCGGATTTACCGCCCAAGAATTCCGGTGCCACCATACGATTGAGAAGATCCTGCGTGTAAGGATCATATTTCGCGAACATCGGCGCGAATATTGCGACAAGTGCAATCACTGCCACGACAACGGTGCCGATCATGAAGCCGCTATGTCCGAAAATACGGCGGCGCAGAATGGCAGACGGGGATGGTTCCAGAATTTGTTCTGCGGTCGGAACGGAAGAATAAGTGGTCATGAGGTCCTCATGCGGGGATCCAGCCAGGCATTCATGATGTCGGCGAGCAGTGTAAAGACGATGTAAAACATGGAGAAAAGCAGGATCAGCGCCTGAACGGTCGGCAGATCATTGCGCGTGATCGACTCCCATGCGAGCAGACCGGCACCCGGCAGTGCGAAGACGGATTCAACAACAATTGAACCGCCGAGCATGAAGCCCATCTGCACGGCAGAAAGTGACACAACAGGGATAATCGCATTGCGCAGTGCATGCGTGAACAGTACCCGCCATTCGGATGAGCCTTTGGCGCGGGCGGTGCGGATATAGTCCGATGAGAGAACTTCCAGCATACCGGCGCGGGTGAGGCGCATAATCGCAGGCATCGCATAATAGCCGAGCACGACAGTTGGCAGAATGAAATGCTGCCATGTTTTGGAGCCTGAAGCTGGCAGCCAGCCGAGATCAATGGAGAAAACCGAAATCAGTACAAGGGCAAACCAGAAGCTCGGCATTGCCTGTCCGGCGACAGAGATAAACAGCGCCAGCTTGTCTGTCAGGGAGTTCGGACGTTTGGCTGCGAGCACACCCAGCGGAACAGCAACAAGCAGCGCAAACAGAATGGCTGTGAGGCCAAGGCGCATTGTCACGCTCAGACGGCTGGAAATGAGATCTGCAACCGGCAGTTTAAAATAGTAACTCTGACCGAAATTGAAATGCGCGGCATTCCAGAGCCAGTCCGCATATTGCACCATCATCGGACGGTCAAAACCGTAGAATTCGCGGATTGTCTGAATGTCCTGCGCGCTCGCGCCTTCACCGGCGATGGCAGTCGCAGGATCGCCGCTTAAGTAAAGCAGACAGAAGCTGATGAAAGATACGGTCAGCGCAACCAGTAAGGCGAGGCCGAGCCGCTTGAGGATGAAACCAAGCAAGTTTTGCTCCGTCAAAATCGTTTTAGGATATGCGGGTCATGGCTGAGGGAGGTGTTGCGGAACGCATCAGCTGCGTATCGGCGCAATACGCCTGTTTATTTCCTTAAAACCGGCTGTTTGCAGCCGTTTACTGCACTCAAATCGGAATGATGCAGCGTGGTTTAAACCGGAAATTGTCTTCAGCCATTGAGTGCCGAAGCCGGATTTTCAGAGGCCGGTTAGCGGCAGATTTGGCGTGATGATATCCACGGCAAAGATTTTTTGATTATTCATTGATTTTCCCCTATGTATTGTATTGCAATACTTGTGATCGCATGTTAATAAACTCACATAGTTTTCCCTTCTGCGTCAAGAGTTTTTTGCAACCGGAGTGTCACATTGAGTGAAAGCGAAAGAAATCCCTTAATTATCAGTTCTTTAGTCAAGGCCATTACCCTGTTGAAAGCTTTTGACGAGGGCAATGCGGTTTTGGGAATCTCTGATCTCGTGCGTCTGACGGGGATTGAGAAGAGCAGCGTCCAGCGCATTCTCGCGACGCTTTATTCCGAAGGTATGCTGAACCGTGATAATCGCAGCCGCCGTTACCGCCTGTCCAACCAATGGTTGCATATGGCCTATTCGCATTATATTGCCGAGCCGCTGACATCTCAGGTCATGCCGCGCCTGTTTGCACTGCAGCAGCAGATCGGGCAGTCCTTCAATCTGGCGGAAATATGCGGAACTTCGATTATTTATTCGGTGCGTCTGCCGGTGCAGCGCACTAATTTTGAAGGCACTCTGGTGGGCAGAACCCATCCGGCGCTCAATACATCCGGTGGTCGTGCCATTGTCTCAACATGGGATGCTGCGGCACGGGAAGAGGCAGTTAAAAACTGGCCGCTGACAGAATATACGCCGCGCACGACGGTGGATCGCGGCGAAATTG
>JAIRVW010000205.1 GCA_031253705.1 Brucellaceae bacterium | reverse complement strand
CTGCTCTTTGACAATCTGCATTAGCTGCCGGTAAAGGCGCGAGGCCAGTCCGTGCCCGCGCCAGTCATGGCTGACATGTAAAAACGACAACTGCCGATATTGCGGATGATCGGCCACCGGCCGCATATCAACAACGCCAACCGCAATCAGCTTGTCTCCGGCAAAAGCGCCAAGAAATATGCCGCCATGATCAAAACAATCCTGCAGGATCGGCGTATAGAGTTCCGGCTCTCCTTCCGGCCAATCCCGCGTATCATAAAATTCAGCATGCAGATGCAGTGCGCCATCAGTGAAGCGGTAAACTTCCTGAACAACTTCCCGTCGTTCAATCTGCCAGACATTGATCACTTCACTGCGCTCAAGCGGGCGCATAATTATATTCTGCATACTGTCCTCTGCTTCGCCTTAACTCAGAGATTATTCTGTTTGAGCCCGGGTATCGACTTTAACGATCACTGACATACCCGGTGCCAAACGCTCTGTCATCGGCTGCCCGTCATCAATTGCAATGCGAACCGGCAAACGCTGCGCCACCTTGATGAAGTTGCCCGTAGCATTATCCGCTTTCAACACGCTGAATTCCGAGCCTGTTGCCGGTGAAAATGCTTCAATATGGCCGGTCATCTTCTCATGCCCCAGCGCATCCACAGTGAATGTCACCGGCAGACCAGCCTTCATGCCATAAAACTGAGTTTCTTTAAAATTGGCGATAATCCATTTTTTATCCGGCACCAGATTAGAGAGCTGTGCGCCGATATTCACATATTGACCAGGCTTTGCGCCAATCTCACCAAGCACACCATCCTGAGGCGCAGTAATTTTCGTATTGCTCAGATCAATCTTAGCGAGATCTACTGCGGCTTCCGCATTGGTCACTGCGGCCTCAAGCGAATGGCGACGTACAATAATAGACTGCACGTCCTGCTTATTGACCTCCAGAGCAGCCTCAGCCTGACTTACAGCGCCACGCGCCTGCTCCAGCGCGGAAAGGGACTGATCCTGATTGCTCTGAGTCATCACACCGCTTTTGCGCAATGGAGTTACACGGTTATAATTGGCCTCAGCCACAACCAGAGCGGCTTTTGCGCTGTTCAGTACCGCCTCGCCGGAACGTGTCCGCGCCTCTGCGGCACGACGATCCTGCTCAGAATTTGCCAGAGATGCTTTTTGCGTTTCCAGCATGGCTTCAGCCTGTTTCAGCTTCTGCACATAAATGCGGTCATCCAGTGTAAACAGCACATCGCCTTTTTTCACACGCAGATAATCACGCTCAGGCGCCTGTTTGATATAACCTGCCAGCTGCGGACTGATAATCGTGACCTGCCCGCGTACATAGGCATTTTCAGTCAGCTCAACAGATGAGCGAAACGGCGGCAATTGCCATGCATAAAGGATGAACAATACGCCGCAAGCGCCGATCGCCAGAATAAGCAATGTTGCCGAATTACGAAAAATCTTCTGCATTTCAGTTACTCACAAATCAAAATCAATTAACAGCAGGCTGTGCTGTCGTCGGTGTATGGCCACACATAAAGCGCCAGATACCGGCAAGAGCAGGCAAAACCACACGGCGTATTATCAAGATGGCCAGCGTCATCGCGGCAATGGCGGACACGAGCAAAAACAGATCATTATAGGACAGCACGGTCGCTTCCTTCACGATCTGCTGCCCAAGCAGCACAGCCCCCTCCGCCTGCACATAGGCCGGATCAGTGATGACCTTAGATACGGCTGCGGATAGCTGCGAGATACGCAACCCAACCAGAGGATCAGTCAGCACAATCTGGTCATAGAGCGCACGCATATGATGTTGCTGACGCCATGTAACAAAGCTGCCAAACACTGCCGAACCAAACAGACCGCCCACACTCTGCGTGAAAATGAAAATCACGATAAAGCTGGTAATATAAGCCGGTCCGTTTTTCAGCGCACTCATCAGACCGGCAGCCATTGCGGGCGGCAGGAACAAAGCACCGCCGAAGGAAATCATCGCCTGACTGAGATACATCATTTCAGGACGGGTCAGATTATTGGCATGTCCGTCCATAAAGGCTCCGGTCATGATCAGGATCAGCGCCACAGTATAGATATAGGCCTCACGTCCCGGACGGATCACCATGGCGCAGATAATCCCGCCCATGAACGAGCTGATGATCAGTATCCAGTAAAGCCCCGTGCTCTGCTCATTATAAATACCGAGCGCCTGAAACATCCCTGTTGCACCGGCTGTCTGCTCCGAGAGCACCAGACGGAACACCAGCAACATACCCGTAAAGGTCAGGGTCTGACGGCTGGTCAGCCAGCGCACATTAATCAGCGGATTTTCACGGTTGAATTCGATAGCCGCTGCCAGCGCCAGAGAACCGAAAGCCACGGCAAGACAAATACCGATCCACGGCGCTTCCAGCCACCAGTAAAGGCGGCCGACAACCAGCATCATCGCCAGAAGGCCGAACCCGATGGCAATCAGCGGGTAGCTGATGAAATCAAGCTTCTCGAGCACCTTCTGATGCGGAATCGGTGTCAGTTTCAGCGTATAAACAGTCGCAAAACACAGCATAGCCAAGCCGATTTCCAGCATATAAAGCTGCTGCCACAGCCCCATATCCAGCAAAAGCGGTGAGATAATACGCGCCAGCGGCGCACCGATTGTGGTGCAGGTCAAAGCCAGACACAGACCCCAGCTCATTTTCTTGCTCGGCGGGAATGCCTCAAGCATATAGAAAAAGCCGAGTGTCGACATTGGCGAAGCAGCCGCGCCTGAAAAGAAACGTACGATCAGTGCCGAGTTCAGATCATGGATAAACCAGTGCAGTGATGTGACCACCACAAAAGTCAAAAGCCCGAGCTCGGTGAATTTGCGCAGACCGTATTGCGTGCGGATTTTCATCAGGAACAGGGTCAGACTGACATTCGGCGCCATGTAAGCCGCGAGCAGCCATGTTGTTTCCGCTGTTGTGGCACCAAGACCACCCTGCAATTGCGGAATATTCACCGCAACCATGTTTAGCCCGATCCCCTGTGTGATCCACATCAGGAGCGATGCACAGACAAAGGCAGCAGAAAGCAGGAAAGGTTTTGCCGGCGGCACCGGCGGTGCGGCAGGTGCCTGCGGTGCATCAGCGGCCGGTGCTTCCACCACCTGCTCAACAGGTGCAGGTTTCATAGGAGATTGCGTACCGACCGGCTCTGCAACGTTTTTGGCGATAGTTTCCGTTTCCTGCATTCCGGCTTTCGCCGGATGCAGCACTGCGTCAGCATCGTCATGAGCCTCTTTCGGCTCATCCTTCCGGTTTACATTTATGTCTGCCATGATGCTATCAGCTGATTGCTTCCATATTCTTCAAAATCACCTGCATGATGCGTAAGCCCTCATCCAGATCTTTCTCGCTCAGATCCTGAAGGATACGGATGCGCAATTGCTCGGCGACAACCTGCAACTCTTCAACCTGCTCATAGGCTGCTTCAGTGAGAATGATGTGCTTGGCACGTCTGTCCCCTTCCACAACACGGCGGGTCACAAGACCTTGCTTTTCCAGAC
>JAIRVW010000157.1 GCA_031253705.1 Brucellaceae bacterium | reverse complement strand
GAGGAATTCGGCGATAGCCATCGTGACAAAGAACTCAAACGCTTCTCCCGTGCGCCGCTTGTTATCGGCATCATCTGCAGCCCGCGTGATACAGCCCGTATTCCGGAATGGGAGCAGTTCCTGTCATCCGGTGCTGCGGCTATGCAGCTTTGCAATGCCGCCAATGCGCTGGGCTTTGGCAGCAACTGGATCACCAACTGGTATTCCGATGACGAGGAGGGCAAGCGCCTGCTCGGTGTTGCCCCGCATGAAAAAGTAGCCGGTTTTGTCCATATAGGCACACCAAAAGCACCGGCACCGGATCGTCCGCGTCCGGAATTGCAGAGCATTGTTTCCGAATATAACGGCCCGTATCAGGGCTGATGTGAATCCCAAACAGAGTTAGTTTCATGTTTTATGAGCCGAAAAACGGGCATAATCTGCCGCATAGTCCTTTAAAGGCGATCGTAACACCGCGCCCGATCGGCTGGATCGGCACACGCTCGAAAGAGGGGGCTCTGAACCTCGCGCCCTACTCGTTTTTTAATGTGATCTGCGATGTGCCGCCGCTGCTGATGTTCTGCTCAACCGGCTATAAAGACAGCGTAGCCTTTGTTGAGGAAACACGCGAATTTACTGCCAATATGGTTGGCGAGCATCTGGCCAAACCGATGAATGCCACATCGGTCAATGCACCGCGCGGCACCAGCGAATTTGATTATGCAGGGCTTACACCGGCGGCATCGCAGGTCATCGGCGCACCGCGTGTGGCGGAAGCCTATGCCTCGCTGGAATGTGTGGCCGTGGAAATCCGTGAACTGATAGGACGTGACGGCAAACCGGCTGATACTTATATGGTGATCGGTGAGGTTGTCGGCGTCCATATTGACGAGACTGTTCTCGTTGACGGCCTGATTGATATCACCAAATCCAGACCGGTTTCCCGTCTCGGTTATATGGATTTTGCCACGACCGATACGGTTTATGAGATGTTCCGCCCCAAATGGGGCGAATAATCATTTTATGAAACTAGAGCATTTCCAGTTTAAATTGAATTATTTGAAATGCTCTATCTTTTGGTTTTTTACGCATTATCCTACGCAAAACCGCTTCGCACTTTTGCTGGAAATGCTTTAGAAAACAATCCGGAAAGCGGTTCTCACTTTCCAGATTGCTTTGCTTTAATCCAGAGTGCTTCCATTTCATCAAGGCTTGCGGCTTCCAGTGAGCTGTCGGCGTTGTTCAGCGCATCTTCAATGAAGTGAAAACGGCGCTTGAACTTGTCATTAGCAGCACGCAGAGCCATTTCCGGCTCCAGTTCCAGATGCCGGCCGAGATTGACCATTGCAAAAAGCAGGTCGCCATATTCTTCGGCAATATGTGCCTTGTCCTGTTTGTCCATGGCTTCACGCAGTTCCTGTGCTTCCTCTGCTACTTTGTCCAGAATAGGCGCAGCCTCCGCCCAGTCAAAACCAACACGGGCAGCTTTTTGCTGATATTTCAATGAGCTGACGAGGGCCGGCAGATAGGTCGGCACATCATCGAGAAAGCCTTTTTTCTCGGTGGTCTCAAGACCGAGAGCAGTACGGCGGGCCAGACGCTCATCTTTCTCAACCTGCTTGATGCGGTTCCACGAACCTTTGGCCATGCCTGCAGAGCGGGCTTCCTCATCACCGAAAACATGCGGATGACGGCGGATCATTTTTGTGGTGACTGCCTCAACCACATGCCCGAAATTAAACCCACCTTTTTCTTCGGAAATGCGGGAATGGAACACTACTTGCAGTAGCAAATCACCTAATTCTTCGCGCAAATCATCCATGTCATCGCGCTCAATCGCGTCAATAACTTCATAGGCTTCTTCCAGAGTATAGGGCGCAATTGTGCTGAAATCCTGCTCAACATCCCACGGACAGCCTGTTTCCGGATCACGCAATGCCACCATAATGTCTAAAAGAGTCTGAATATCGCGGGAAGGTTGCATATCTGGTTCCAGTCTGAACGAATTCCGGTAAATATATCCGGTTGCTATGTAGTAATTTGAAACTACTGGTGCCATAAAATCCCGCACAAGAAAACCGTCTGTAACGGAACAGAGAGAAACTGATGACTATTCTGGTAACCGGCGGTGCCGGCTATATTGGTTCCCATACCTGCGTTCGCCTGCTTGAAAGCGGCCATGATGTGGTGGTGGTAGACAATTTTGATAACAGCCATCCGGAAGTTTTTCAGCGTATTGAGCAAATCACCGGCAGAATGCCGAAGCGTGAAACCGGCGATATCCGCGACCGTGAATTTCTCGAAAAAGTCTTGCAGGCCTATCAGTGCAGCGCGGTCATTCATTTTGCCGGTCTGAAGGCGGTAGGGGAATCGACCCAAAAGCCGCTTTATTATTATGACTGCAATATGCTTGGCACCCTGCGTCTGCTGCAGGCTATGCGCAGCACCGGTGTTAAGAAGCTGGTTTTCTCTTCTTCCGCTACAGTTTACGGCGATCCGCAGCATCTGCCGCTGGATGAAAACCATCCGCTTTCGGCCACCAATCCCTATGGCCGCACCAAGCTGATGATCGAAGAAATGCTGCGCGATCTCTATAATAGCGATCCGCAATGGAGCATCGCCATCCTGCGCTATTTCAATCCGGTCGGCGCGCATGAAAGCGGCCTTATTGGTGAAGATCCGAAAGGCATTCCGAATAATCTGATGCCGATTATTGCACAGGTAGCCACCGGTCGCCGTGAAAAATTGAGCATCTGGGGCAATGACTATCCGACACCGGACGGCACCGGTGTGCGCGATTATATCCATGTCACCGATCTCGCCGAAGGGCACCTGAAAGCGCTGGCGAAACTGGATGAACCGCAGTGCATGGCAATCAATCTCGGCACGGGCGAGGGCTATAGCGTGCTAGACGTGATCAAAGCTTTTGAGCATGTGTCCAACCAGCAGATCCGCTATGAAATTGCACCACGCCGCCCGGGTGATGTTGCTGCCTGCTACGCCGATCCTGCACATGCGAAGGATGTACTTGGCTGGAGCGCAAAGAAAACACTGCGCGAAATGTGTGCCGATATGTGGAACTGGCAGTCTAAAAACCCGAACGGTTATGCTGACTGAGTAAAGCATAAAGCTGAAACAACACCTTGTCAGCACTGCCCGACAAATGCATTCTGAGCGCAATTGAGTCTGCACTGCGCTCAGTATTCTTCATAGCCATCGGAATATTCAATTCAGATATTGTGCTGATATTCGTGAATTGAAGCATTTACTTCACAGAATGCACAAATGTTTCGATGCAGAAATGCGATTGGACACATGCGTTTTCTTCCCGATAAATTCATCTCAACCCTCATTCTGGCAATTCTTGTCGCCTCTGTTCTGCCTGTTAAGGGCGATGCCGCTTACTGGTTCAGTCTGGCAACGAAGGTCGCTATCGGCTTGTTGTTCTTTTTGCATGGCGCAAGATTGTCCAAGCAAGCCGTCGTGCAGGGTATTGTGCACTGGCGCTTGCATCTGGTCGTGCTGGCGGTCACTTTCGCGGTGTTTCCGCTGATCGGCCTGACAATGGGCTGGGTCATTCCGGGCTTTGCAAGTTCTGTGTTTTATGCCGGCATTCTGTTTCTCTGTGTGCTGCCGTCTACGGTTCAGTCATCCATTGCCTTTACATCCATTGCCAAAGGCAATGTACCGGCCGCGATTGTTTCTGCATCCGCGTCAAATATTATCGGGATGTTTCTGACACCGCTGCTGGTCGGTCTGTTGTTTACAACACAGGGTGAAGCAGGCATTTCGCTCGATGCACTGGAGTCGATCCTGCTGCAATTGCTGGTGCCTTTTGTTGCCGGTCAGATTCTGCAGCCATGGATCGGCAGCTTCATT
>JAIRVW010000149.1 GCA_031253705.1 Brucellaceae bacterium | reverse complement strand
GGCCATTGAATGGCTGGAAGCCCAGCTTGAAGCCGGCGGCCGTGATGTTGAGGAGATTATTGTCGAGGAACATTCCCGCCAGTCCACCGGCGGTATGACCATGGGCAATATCATCCGCTCGCTTAAAACCATTGATGACGTGGACTGGACCTCATGGGTTGAGACCGTCAGCATTATGGATGCGATCCTGCGTGAAAACAGTGATTTCGAAGATCTCGATTTCGCGTCGCGTAACAGCTATCGCGTGACCATTGAAAAGATCGCCCGCAATTCCCGCATGACGGAAATTGAGGTGACCAATACAGCCTTGCGGCTGGCGCGTGAAAAATCGCTGCGTGAGCATAAAATCACCGAGCGTGAACAGAGCGCCGCTATTGCTTATTATCTCAGCGGTAATGCCCGCACTGAGCTGGAACAGGTTTGCGCTTATAAGCCGCCTTTGCCTTTGCGTCTGTTGCGCTGGTATCGCGGGCTTGGCCTGCTGGGCATCGCCGTGCCGGTCTGGACAATGACCATCGGTCTGCTGGCGCTGATCTATATCTGCATGGGACGCACCGGTTTCGATGAGAGCGAACAGCTGCTTTTCACCATTCTGGCGCTGTTTCCTGCCTATGAAGCATCGCTTGGGCTGTTCAACTCGCTGGTGCCGTGGTTTGTGCAGCCGAACCGTCTGGTCGGTTATGAATATCGTGACGGCCTGCCTGCCGAAGCTCGCACATTGGTGGCAGTACCGACACTGATCAACTCGCGTGACAGTGTTGATGAGCATATCCGCAATCTCGAAGTGCATTATCTGACCAATCCGCGCGGCGAAGTCTATTTTGCGATCGTCAGCGACTGGACAGACAGCAAGCTGGAAGTCACGCCTGCCGATATGGAAGTGCTGGACTATGCACGCGAGGAAGTGGCACGGCTTAATGCGCATTATGCCGGAGAAGGGGCTGCACGCTTCTTCTTCCTGCATCGCCGCCGCCTTTACAATCCGTCACAGGGTTGCTGGATGGGCTGGGAACGCAAGCGCGGTAAGCTGCATGAGCTGAACCTGCTGCTGCGCGGTGACCATGATACCAGTTTCTTCCCGCCGGATGTGCCGCTGCCGCGTGATATCCGCTATGTCATGACACTGGATTCCGACACCCGCCTGACACCGCAATCGGTGACCAATCTGGTCGGTAAGCTGTCGCATCCGCTCAATCATCCGGTTTTTGACGAGAGAACCGGCCGCATTACCAGCGGTTACGGTATTTTGCAGCCACGCGTAACCCCGTCGCTGACCACCGGTGACGATGCGTCTTTCCTGCAGCGTGTCTTCTCCGCAAATCGCGGTATCGACCCTTATGTCTTTGCGGTTTCCGATGTCTATCAGGATTTGCTGGGTGAAGGCACATTCACCGGTAAAGGCCTCTATGATATTGATGCCTTTGAGCAGGTGATGCAGGGCAAGATTGAGGAAAACACAGTTCTCAGTCACGATCTGCTTGAAGGCGGCTATGCCCGTTGTGCGCTCGCCAGTGATGTTGAGGTCGTGGAAGATTACCCGACCGGCTATAATGTTGATATTTCCCGTCATCACCGCTGGGCGCGTGGTGACTGGCAGTTGCTGCCGTTTCTGTTTTCAACCGGCAAGGGTGTCAGCAATGTCACCCGCTGGAAAATGGCCGATAATCTGCGCCGTTCGCTCAACCCGATCATGTGGGTGATTGCGTCTTTTGCAGGCTGGTGTTTCCTGCCGCTTGGCGTTGCTACCATCTGGCAGCTGTTCCTGATTTTGGCGATGTTCGTGCCGATGATTTTCGGTATCGTCACCAATCTTATTCCGGTGAATATGGATTATTCGCTGAAAGGCCATGCCCAGTCGGTGCTGACCGATGTGACGCTGGCTTTTGCGGATATGGCGCTGCGCCTCAGCTTCATTGCTCATAGTGCAACGCTGATGGGCGATGCGATTATCCGCACGCTGTATCGTCTGTTTGTCTCGCGCCGTTATCTTCTGGCATGGCGCGCAGCCGCGCAGATGAAGTCCTCTGATACGCTGGATTTCTATGTCCGTTTGATGTGGCCGTCGCTGCTGATCGGCGCACTGGCATTTCTGCTTCCGGTCTTGTTCGGCAGCAAGGCGGTGCTGATCGCGGCGCCGTTTGCGATTATCTGGATTGCCTCGCCATGGATTGCATGGGCAGTGAGCCGTTCGGCCAAACCGCAGGATACGCTGGAGGTCCGCTCAAGCGATAAAGGCGATCTGCGCCGTTATGCCCGCCGTACATGGCGCTATTTTGAAACCTTCACCAATGCAGAAGGCAACCATCTGCCGCCGGATAATTATCAGGAAGATCCGGTGGGCATCGTAGCGATGCGTACCTCGCCGACCAATATCGGCGTTTATCTACTCTCGGTGATTTCTGCCCGTGATTTCGGCTGGATCTGCTTCAATAATACGCTCACCCGTATCGGTCTGACGCTGGATACGCTTGAGAAGATGGAGAAGTTCCGCGGCCATCTCTATAACTGGTATGAAACCGATACGCTGAAACCATTGCAGCCGCTTTATGTGTCCGCAGTGGATAGCGGCAATCTGGCCGGTCATCTGGTTACACTGTCTTCAGCACTGGAAGAATGGGCGCAGGCGCCGTCCGTCTATCTGCAGGGCGATTTTGAAGGTATTCTCGACGTCAACGACATTCTCGAAGAGGCGATTGCCGCTATTCCGGATGATCGTCGTATTCTGCGGCCACTGCGTCGTCGCTTAGAGGAGCGGATTGCTAATTTCCGTCGTGCGGTGCGCTCATTCCGTGAAGAACCGGAAACGGCATCCTTCCGCACTATCAATATTTCGCTCTTTGCCAAGGATATTGAAAAGCTGGCGCAGGAGCTGGACGATGAGCTGGAAACCACCCAGTCGCAGGAAGCGCTGGAATGGGCACAGACTCTGGTTGCCACCTGTAAAGCGCATACGGATGATGCCATCGGCGAGCATAATGCTGAAGAACTGCGTCTGCAGTTGCAGAGCCTTGCCAGTCGTTCCCGCCAGCTGGCCTTTGATATGGAATTCGGTTTCCTTGAGCGTAAAGAACGTCGTCTGTTGTCAATCGGCTTCCGCGTGCAGGAAAATGAACTGGATGAGAGCTGCTACGATCTTCTGGCTTCGGAAGCCCGTCTTGCCAGCCTGTTTGCGATTGCCAAGGGCGATGTGCCGGTAGAGCATTGGTTCAAGCTTGGTCGCCTGCTGGTGCCGGTTGGCTGGAAAGGTGCTCTGCTCTCCTGGTCCGGCTCGATGTTCGAATATCTGATGCCACCGCTGGTGATGAATGAGCCGCTCGGCTCACTTCTCGACCAGACCAACAAGCTGGTTGTGCAGCGTCAGATCGAATATGCCACCTCGCGCGGCCTGCCTTGGGGTATTTCAGAAGCAGCCTATAATGCCCGTGATCCGCAGATGAATTACCAATATTCCAATTTCGGCGTGCCGAAGCTGGGTCTGCAGCGCGGTCTGTCACGCAATGCGGTGATTGCACCTTATGCCAGCCTTCTGGCCTCGCAATATCGTCCGGCAGAGGCCGTTGCCAATCTGAAAGCACTGCAGAAACTGGGTGCCCTTGGACATTACGGTTTCCACGACGCCGTGGACTTCACCCCGTCGCGTGTGCGTGAAGGTGAAAAATGTGCGGTGGTGAAAAACTATTATGCGCATCACCATGGCATGTCGATTATCGCGGTCAATAACGTGATTTTTGACGGCCGTATGCGCAGTCGTTTCCATTCCGATCCGGTGATTGAAGCCGCAGAACTGTTGCTGCAGGAAAAAGCCCCGCGTGAAATTCCGATGGTCTATGCCAAGACGGAAAATCCGATGCGTGTGGACAGCGGTGCCTTTGATGAAGCGCCGATGCGTATTATCGAAGAGCCGTTGAAAGCACCGCGCAGTGTGCATCTGATGTCCAATGGTCAATATTCGCTGATGCTGACGGCTGCCGGTAACGGTTACAGCCGCTGGCATGATCTGGCAATTACCCGCTTCCAGCCGGATGCTTCTGAAGGCATGCAGGGCAGCTTCCTGTTCCTGCGTGATATCGAGAGCGGGCGCTGGTGGTCGGCTACCGGTGAGCCGTCGCGCCATCTGGAAACTGAAACCAAGACAGTGTTCACAGAAGATAAAGCCGAGTTCTACAAAACCTCCGGCGATATCAAGACTGTGGTGGAAACCATTGTCACCACCGATGCCGATGGTGAGGGACGCCGGATTGATATTATCAATACCAGTTCGCGTGACCGTGTCATCGAGGTCACATCCTATGCGGAGCTGGTGCTGAATAATCCGGATACGGATGATGCGCATCCGGCCTTTGCCAAAATGTTTGTGGAAACGGAAATCGCACCGGATGGCACAACGATTTATGCCAAGCGGCGCAAACGCGCACCGTCAGACACGGAAGTGCATGTGGCGCATTTCGTAACTGATTTGTCGGGTGCAGTGCGTGAAACGGAAGCTGAAACGGACCGCCGCGTCTTTATCGGCCGTGGCCGCACGCTGCGCAATCCGGCAGCTTTCGATCCGGAGATAAAGTTTACCGGCAGTCAGGGCACTGTGCTTGATCCGGTTGCCTCTTTGCGTACCCGTGTCCGTGTTCCGGCGCATAAAAAAGTCTCGCTGGTATTCTGGACACTGGCTGGCGGTTCGCGTTCTTATTTGGAAGAAAAAGCGGCAGTCCTGCGTTATCCTGAAGCCTTTGCCCGTGAATATACTTTGTCATGGACACGTAGCCAAGTGCGCCTGCATCATGTCGGCATCAAACCGGCTGAGGCAACAGATTACCAGAAAACCGCTGCCTATCTGATCTATCCGGATCGCGCTTTGCGCCAGCCGTCAGAAGTGATTGCTGCGGGTCTTGGTGCACAGTCTGATCTCTGGCCATTGTCGATTTCCGGTGATGATCCGATTTTCGTACTGCGGATTGACAATGAGGCCGATCTTGAGGTGCTGCGCGGTGTGCTGAAAGCACAGGAATACTGGCGCGAAAAAGGCCTGATTGTTGATGTAGTGGTTGTCAATGAACGGGCATTCTCCTATGCGCAGGATACCCAGCGTGCGGTTGAATGGCTGACGGAAAGTTTCCGTGTCCGTTCGCAACATCAGGGACAAAAACAGCATATTTTCACGGTGCGCCGCGATCAGATGAGCGAGGCGTCCTATAATACGCTGCTGGCCGCTGCACGGATTGTAATGCATGCACAGAACGGTTCTCTGGCAGAACAGCTCAAGCGTATTCAGGAGATTTCTGTTGATCTGGCAAGCCGCAAGGAAACCAAGCTTGAAAGCACTGATCCGCGTCTGAGCCGTCGTCGCGTTGCGGAGACGGATGATGAGCAGGTCGTCAGGCTTCCGGGCGTTGCACCGCGTCAGCTTAAAGCGGACAAGCAGGTTTCCGGTGATGGGCTGGAGTTCTGGAACAGCTATGGCGGTTTTGATCCAAACGGCAATTATGTTGTGCGCCTCAATGGCGACCGCACAACCCCGCATCCGTGGATCAATGTGATTGCCAATGCGGAATTCGGCTTCCATGTTTCAGCAGAAGGTTCCGCTTTCACATGGAGCGGTAACAGCCGTGATTATCAGCTGACCCCGTGGTCGAATGATCCGGTTTCCAATCTGCCGGGTGAGGCTCTCTATATTGCGGATCGGGACAGTGGCAAGGTCTTCGCACCCACGGCGAATGTTATTCGCGATGCGGAGGTAATCTATGAAGCGCACCATGGTCAGGGTTTCAGCACGTTCACGTCCAAACATGGTGATGTTCTTTGTGAACTGACAATGGCAGTTGATCCGGACAAGCCGGTACGTCTGACACGCCTGCGTCTTGTCAATCGCGGCCAGTCGATGAAACGTCTGCGGCTCTATAATTATGCGGAATGGGTGCTGGGCAATGTCCGTGCCAAAAACGCTGCTTATATTGTGCCGCGTTTTGATGAGGAACTGGGCGCACTCTTTGCGCGTAATCCTTATCATACCGACAAGGCAGGGCAGGTGGCTTTCCTGACGGCAAATATTCTGCCGGTATCCGTCACCTCTGATCGTCAGGAATTTATCGGCGCCACCGGTTCCGTGACAGAACCTGATTGTGTGATGCAGGGCAAATCCCTGTCAGGCACAGTTGAGGCCGGACGCGATCCTTGCGCGGCTCTGAGCTATGATCTGGAGTTGAGTGCAGGACAGACCAAAGACATCCTCTTCATTCTTGGTAACGCCAAAGATGAAGAGACAGCACAGGGGCTGATTACCTATGGTCGCGGTCTGGATATGGATGATCTGCTGGCGCGTACTTCTGAGCAATGGCAGGATTTTACTGCGCCGTTGCAGGTGAAAACACCGGACCGTTCTTTCGATCTGATGGTCAATCGCTGGCTGCCTTATCAGAGCATGGCTTCGCGTATTCTGGCACGTGCGGCGTTCTATCAGGCTAGTGGTGCCTATGGCTTCCGTGATCAGTTGCAGGATACGCTGTCATTGCTGATGCTTGATCCGCTTTTGGCGCGCAAGCAGTTGCTCAATGTTGCCGGTCGCCAGTTTGCGGAAGGTGATGTGCAGCATTGGTGGCTGCCGGTGACGGGAGCAGGCGTCCGCACATTGATCTCCGATGATGTGGTTTGGTTGTCCTATGCAGCAACGCTCTATACGCAGGTGACCGGCGATCTGGCGGTGCTTGATGAGGAAGTTGCTTATCTGCAGGGCCGTGCGCTGGGCGAGGGCGAACATGACGCTTTCTATCAGCCGGAGGTCTCGGACAA
>JAIRVW010000073.1 GCA_031253705.1 Brucellaceae bacterium | reverse complement strand
ATCTGGCGTGGGAAACGCCGGATATTGCGGGTATTTCGGAATGACACAAAGCATAAACGGCACTGATATTTCGCATCCTGATGAGCCGGATGACGATATCATGCCCGCCAGTGATTTAGCTGATGACATTGCGGATGATGCAGGCAATGAGGAAGACGGCTTCACCGAAGAAGTCAGTTCTGCTGCCGCATTAGCCAGCAATATCCGCTGGGATTCCGCACTGGATGAGTTTGACGCCTCCTCACAGAATCTGAGCGGTGCCGAAGTCATCCATGCTTTTGTGAAAAAACTGCCGAACAGCCCCGGTGTCTACCGCATGTTCAACCGCGAGGGGGACGTGCTCTATGTCGGCAAGGCCAAGAACCTCAAAAAGCGTGTCAGTAATTATGCCCGCGGTCAGGGACACAGCAACCGCATCACCCGTATGATCCGCGAAACGACAACAATGGAATTTGTTGTCACCCACACGGAAACAGAAGCGCTGCTGCTGGAAGCGAATCTGATCAAGCGCTTACGTCCGCGTTTTAACGTTCTACTTCGGGATGATAAGTCCTTTCCCTATATTCTGATTTCCGGCGATACCCGCTCCCCCGGCATTTTCAAACACCGCGGCGCGCGTTCGCGTAAAGGTGAATATTACGGACCTTTTGCCTCGGCCGGTGCGGTCACCCGCACGATCAATGTGCTGGAGCGCGCTTTTCTGCTGCGTAGCTGTGCGGATTCGATGTTTGAAACCCGCACACGCCCGTGCCTGCTGCATCAGATCAAACGCTGCTCCGGCCCCTGCACCCACGAAATCAGCGATGAAGATTATGCCGGTCTGGTGCGTGAGGCGAAATCCTTTCTCTCCGGCCGCAGCAAAGCCGTACAGCAGCAGATGCGCGATGCGATGAGCGCCGCCGCTGAGGAGCTGGATTTTGAGCGCGCGGCGATTTTCCGTGATCGTCTGTCCGCGCTGTCACATATTCAGTCGCATCAGGGCATCAATCCGCAGACTGTGGATGAGGCCGATGTTTTTGCCATTCATCAGGAAGGCGGACTGGCCTGTATTCAGGTTTTCTTCTTCCGTACCGGTCAGAACTGGGGCAATCGCGCCTATTTCCCGAAAGCCGATCCGTCCTTGTCAGCGGCAGAAGTGCTCGGCGCTTTCATCACCCAGTTTTACGACAATAAGCCCTGCCCTCAACTGATCCTGCTGTCGGAAACAGTTGAGGAGCAGGAACTGCTCGGCGAGGCTCTTTCCGCTGCCGCCGGGCGCCGCGTGACCATCAATGTCCCGCAGCGTGGTGAAAAGAAAGATCTGGTTGATCATGCCATGACCAATGCCCGCGAAACGCTGGGGCGACGTCTGGCAGAAACCTCATCGCAGGCACGGCTGCTCAAAGCCATGGCTGAGACTTTTGAACTGCCATTCACACCGCGCCGCATAGAAGTTTATGACAACTCCCACATTATGGGCACCAATGCCGTCGGCGGCATGATCGTCGCCGGACGCGAAGGCTTCGTCAAAAACCAGTATCGCAAGTTCAATATCCGCTCGACTGATATTACACCGGGTGATGACTTCGGTATGATGCGCGAGGTGATTGAACGCCGTTTCGGCAGGCTGATCAAAGATCATATGAAGGATCTGGAAACACAGGCCGCCAAAGCCGCTGAAAATGCGGATACAGATACAGACACGGAAGACAGTGCTGATGACACTTTCCCTGCATGGCCGGATGTTATTCTGATTGACGGCGGTCAGGGTCAGGTCGGTGCTGTGCGTGATATTCTCACGCAGCTGGGCATCAATGATCAGGTTATTTCCATCGGTATCGCCAAGGGCGTTGACCGCGACGCGGGACGTGAGCGGTTCTTCGTCAGCGGCAAACCGGCTTTTACCCTGCCGCCGCGTGATCCGGTGCTGTATTTCATTCAGCGTCTGCGCGATGAGGCACACCGCTTTGCCATCGGCACCCATCGGGCAAAGCGCAAGAAAGAAATGATCAAGAGCCCGCTGGATGAGATCGGCGGCATCGGTCCGTCCCGTAAGCGCGCTTTGCTGCATGAATTCGGCACGGCCAAAGCCGTTGCAGGTGCGGCACTGGCAGATCTGAGAAAAGTGGAAGGAATCTCCGAAGCACTGGCACAAACCATTTATGACCACTTCCGCGATCAATAATGGGTTATCTGCCGCAATATACACATAATAAGCCTTAAAAAGCCGGTCTGAGTGTTGCTTTTTATGGTAGAGCGGGATTGATGGTAACTTGCTGACAATGATTTGTCGTGTAGCTTAAAATACATCCCGAAAGTGCTGATACAGGCTTCGGGCAAGGTGTATGTCTAAATATTTCACGAGCTGTAAAGCTCACATTCTCCGGCCGTGAGTTTCCCGCTCATGGCTATTCAGAATACAGGTTTCTAGCAAATTTCAGGCGGATTTCAGGGGACTATGAGTAAACACACATTATCACTGCCCAACATCCTTACTTATGCACGTATCGTTGCTGTGCCACTTGTGGTTCTGTGCTTCTTTCTTGAAGGCCATCTGAAGAGCAGTGACACTGCACGATGGTGGGCGCTCGGCCTGTTTGCCGCCGCCAGTATTACCGATTTCTTCGACGGCTATCTGGCGCGGATGTGGAAACAGACCTCCAATATCGGCCGTATGCTTGATCCGATTGCCGATAAGCTGCTGGTTTCCGCTATTCTGCTGCTGCTGGCCGCCGACGGCACTATTGCAGGCTGGACGCTCTGGGCTGCCATTATCATTCTCTGCCGCGAAATTCTGGTTTCGGGTCTGCGTGAATATCTGGCTGATCTCAAGGTCAGCGTGCCGGTTTCGCAGCTTGCCAAATGGAAAACTACCGCGCAGATGTTTGCGCTGGCTTTTCTGCTGGCCGGTCCTGCCGGTGACAAAATTCTGCCTTATACAACCGAAACAGGGCTGGTTCTGTTGTGGATCTCAGCCATTCTGACACTCTATACCGGTTGGGACTATTTCCGCGCCGGTATCAAACATATGATCTGATGAACGCTATGACAGTCAAACTGGTTTATTTCGCATGGGTACGGGAGCAGATCGGCAAGCCTGAAGACATGCTTGATCTGCCCGCAAGTGTTAAAACCGTGACTGATCTCCTGTTCTACCTGACAAGCTTAGGCGAAAATTACGCCCAAGCCCTGCGCTTTGCCGATGTCATCCGCGTGGCGATCAATCAGGAGCATGTCGAGCATAATACGCCGCTCGGCAATGCCACAGAGATTGCTCTGTTTCCGCCGATGACCGGAGGCTAAGCACATGCAGCCGATTATTCTCGTCTCGCAGGATGATTTTGATGCGGCTGCCCTGACTGCCCGCATGACAGCAGGACGAACAGACATCGGCGCTGTGGTCAACTTTACCGGCTATTGCCGCGATGAGAATAAAACATTGCTGGCACTGGAGCTGGAACATTATCCGGGCATGGCTGAGGCTCAGCTGACCCGCATAGCCACTCAGGCACTAAAGCGCTGGCCGTTGCAGGCTCTGACCATTGTGCATCGCAGCGGTATGATCAAGGCAGGCGAACAGATTGTATTTGTCGCAACGGCGAGCCAGCACCGTCAGGCCGCTTTTGAAGCGGCAGAGTTTCTGATGGACTATCTCAAAAGCGATGCGCCGTTCTGGAAAAAAGAGCATCTCATTACCCCCGCCCCGCAGAATGATGATCCGCAATCGGGCTGGGTGAAAGCCAAAATCAGCGACACGGACATGAAAAAGCGCTGGCAGGATAAATAAGCATCTGATCATAATGCAGCGGTTAAACTCTGCTTCCGGAAGATCAAATGTTTACAATTCCTCTCATGATTTTGACAATCATATGAAATTATTTACACTGACTTGCATTGCCATAAGTAAACCATAAAATCTGCCCAGTACTATAGCTGTGAATCATTATGCGCCGGAGAAACGGCGGATGGTTCCGATTTGCTCAGGAATTTCAGTTTTTACAGGCATAAAAGCGGCTTCCCGCAGTCTGACACCTGAAAATATATAATAATAAAACCGGTTAAGGTTAAATCTTAACCACCATGATGTGCTTAGTCATTTGGCGTTAATATACGACGGGCTAATATGCTTGTCCGGACAGTTTCTGAAACGAAGCTGCTCCGCAGGCAGTGCAACAAACAGGACGAAATATGTTGATTGGTAAAGCGCGGATTATTGCAGCATCTCTGGTCGGTCTTGCCGTACTGGGTGGCAGCGCAATGATCCTATCCTCAACCATGCCAACGCAGAGCATCGCATCGGAAAAAAGCATACGCGGTACTGTAATGTATCGTGAACGCATTGCATTGCCGCCGGAAGCCACCCTCACCGTCCAGTTGCAGGATGTTTCGCTGGCCGATGCGCCTGCACAGATTATTGCCGAGCAGCAACTCACCAATATTCCATCCGCACCAATTCCGTTTGAACTGAAATTTGATGCTTCCAAGCTGATTGCCAACCATACCTACTCACTACAGGCGCGTATCAGTGCCGGTGACACGCTCTGGTTCATCAATGATACACGTCATGAGTTCAATCCGGAAAAATTTGAAAACGCCTATGAAATCCGTGTCGTCAATGTCCGCAAAAATGCGGCCGTGCAAACACCGATGACACTGGAAAATCATGAATGGCTGACAGAAGATATCCGTGGTGCAGGCGTGATTGACTTCGCCCAGACCACCTTGTCGATTTCACCAAGCGGTGAAGTATCCGGTTCCGGCGGTTGCAACCGTTATTTCGGTAAAGCCACCATTACCGGTGACACACTGAATTTCGGCACCATCGGCTCCACATTCATGCAGTGCCCGCCTGCCCTGATGGATCAGGAAACCAAGTTCCTTGATGTACTGAAACAAACCCGCCAGTTCAGCATCAGCAACGGCAAACTCTATCTGCTGGGTGATAACAAGCTGGAACTCGCACGCCTCGCCAGCAACGGCTGAAGCTCAATTATCAATACGAATTTTAAAAGGTGCTCCTTCAAAAGAGCGCCTTTTTTAATGTCAGCCATATAAAAAAAGCGCTGCATCACTGCAGCGCTTTTCTTTCAAACCAAAGGCTAAATCAGATTAGCCAACGATTTCTGTCGAAGAGAACCAGTAGGTGATTTCCTGAGCAGCTGTTTCAGGAGCATCGGAACCGTGTACCGAGTTTTCGCCGATCGACAGAGCGAAGGTCTTACGGATGGTGCCTTCAGCAGCATCTGCAGGGTTGGTTGCGCCCATAACTTCGCGGTTTTTCAGGATGGCGTTTTCGCCTTCCAGAACCTGAACGATTGTCGGGCCGGAAGTCATGGTTTCAACCAGCTCACCAAAGAAAGGACGTGCTGCATGCACTGCGTAGAAGCCTTCAGCTT
>JAIRVW010000031.1 GCA_031253705.1 Brucellaceae bacterium | reverse complement strand
TTCTGGCTTCATCCATCAGGCGGGCAGGGTCTTTGTCGATCTCGTCCGCTTCAATACGTAAAACGGCAAAAGGATCATCCAGAGGCAGGCCGGTTAGTTTTGCAAATTTTGCACCGCGTTCGCTGACAAGGCCCTTATCCGGACCATAAAGTAAGACCACCGTTCCGGTTTGAGCCGGACGCGCGAGAAACCCGTCAACTTCATGTGCTTTTTTTTGTGCCATAAGTC
The DNA here is from genome assembly GCA_031253705.1 of Brucellaceae bacterium. GTDB lineage: Bacteria > Pseudomonadota > Alphaproteobacteria > Rhizobiales > Rhizobiaceae > Pseudochrobactrum. Next base: position 6,887 of record JAIRVW010000031.1, on the reverse strand, counting down.
TGCTTACAACAAAGGTATGAAAAGGGAAATCAGTGTTTGTGTTTTCAAATAAAAATGCCGCGACATAAGCGCGGCATTTTGAGTTGCTTATTGAATTAGCAAAGCATCATCATCCAGTGTTTCACCGCGAACCTTTTTGAACATATCAATCAGGTCTTTCACGGTGAGGTTTTTACGCTCATCGCCGGAAACATCGAGAATGATATTACCGCCATGCAGCATGATCGTACGGGTGCCGTAATCAAGCGCCTGCTGCATGGAATGCGTTACCATCATCGTTGTCAGCTTGTTTTCACTGACCAGCTTGGCGGTAAGTTTCATGATGAAATCTGCCATGCCCGGATCAAGCGCGGCGGTATGTTCATCTAGCAATAAGACTTCAGATTTTGTCAGGGTAGCCATGATCAGAGACAAAGCCTGACGCTGGCCACCGGAAAGCAGATCCATGCGATCCTGTACGCGATTTTCCAGTCCGAGATTGAGACCGGCAATACGCTCACGGAACAGATCCCGACGCGTATGATTAAGCGCATGAGAGAGACCGCGTGCTTTTCCGCGCATGGCGGCGAGGGCAAGGTTCTCTTCAATCGACAAGGCACCGCAGCTTCCGGTCAGCGGATCCTGAAACACACGTGCAACCATAGAGGCACGGTCAGCAGTGGATTGCTTCGTGACATCCTTGTTGCCGATCAGGATCTTGCCTTCAGAGGCCTGTACATCGCCGGCGAGGGCACCGAGCAGGGTTGATTTTCCTGCGCCATTGGAGCCGATCACGGTAACGAAAGTGCCTTCTTCAATCTTCAGATTGATACCGGAAAGCGCCTGTTTTTGCAGCGGTGTGCCACGTCCGAAGACGACACCGAGATTTGAGACTTCGATCATTTGGAAGCACCTCCGCGACGCAAGCGTGGCAGGATCAGTGCCAGTGTAACCAGAACTGCCGTTGCCAGATTAAGATCGGATGCTTTCAGCCCGATGAAATCACTGCTCAGTGCCAGCTGGATGGCAATACGATAAAGAATAGAACCGATGATACAGCCGATCAGTGCCCAGAGCAGGAAGCGGGTACGGAATAATGTTTCACCGATAATCACGGCCGCAAGACCGACAACAATTGTACCGACGCCGGATGTGACATCTGCAAAGCCGTTGGTCTGGGCAAATAGGGCACCGCCAAGGGCGACCAGTGCATTGGACATAGCCATGCCGAGATAAATCTGACGATCGGTCTTCACACCCTGTGCCCGCGCCATACGCGCATTGGCACCGGTGGCACGCATGGCAAGACCGATATTGCTTTCAAGAAAGCGCCAGACGAGAATGGCGGCAATAATAACAAGCATACCGACAAAAAGCGGGCGCACATAATATTCAGGAATGCCTTGACCATAGAATGGCGAGATCATCGTGTCCTGATTGATCAGCGCGACATTCGGCTTACCCATCACACGCAGGTTGACTGAGAAAAGCGCAGTCATGGTGAGGATGGACGCCAGCAGGTTAAGAATGCCAAAGCGGATATTCAATGTTGCTGTTACCAGTCCGGCGACAGCACCTGCCATCATGGCGACGAGCGCGGCTGCCCAAGGATTAACACCGGCAATAATAAGAACAGCAGTAACAGCGGCGCCGAGTGGAAAGGAACCATCCACAGTCAGATCAGGAAAATCAAGCACGCGAAACGACAGATAAACGCCGAGAGCTACAAATGAAAAGACCAGACCTAATTCGACCGCACCCCAAAAAGCGATCAGACTCACAATAATGTTCCTTCGGCTTGTGCAGACGGCCGGCACTCTCAAGCGGATCAGTTACAGGATTTCTGTTCTGACCGTCTGATAATACGGGGCAGCCTGCCTGTTGAAATCTGAGTATCTTCGTTGTGCGGGCTGTGCCGGATGAGAAAGATACAAAGGAGATGATCCGGATATTCAGACCTGAAATGAAGTGCTGAATATCCGGATGATGAAAAACCGGTAAAGCAGCTTTACCGGTTTAAATGAGATTATTCTTTGATGACTTTGCTGGCGCGGTCAATCACAGCCTGAGGGATTTCAATGCCCATCTTTTTGGCTGCAACCAGATTGACGACCAGATCTGTACCGGCAGCAACATTGACCGGAATATCACCTGGCTTTTCGCCATTCAGAATACGGACAACAACTTCACCGGTCTGCTTGCCAACATCATAGTAGTTGAAACCGAGAGCGATGAAAGCACCGCGGCTGACGGAATCTGTGTCAGCGGTCATCAGAGGAATCTTAGCTTCTTCCGCAACGCTGACTGCACCTTCAAGCGCAGAAATAATGGTGTTGTCAGTCGGGATATAAATCAGGTCTGCCTTGCCGATCAGTGCGCGGGCAGCGCCCTGAACTTCTGCGGATTTGGTTGCAGCGGATTCAACAACTTCCAGACCGCCTTCTTTGGCTGCAGCCTTCAGGCCTTCGAGAAGCGAAAGCGAATTGGCTTCACCGGAATTATAGAGGAAGCCGATTGTCTTTACATTCGGTGCAACTTCTTTGATCAGCTTAACGTGATCGGCAACCGGAGAAAGATCGGAAAGACCGGTAACATTGCCGCCAGGCTTTTCCATGCTTTTGACCAGCTGCGCGCCGACCGGATCAGACACAGCGGTAAAGACAACCGGAATGTCACGGGTGCCGGAAACAACAGCCTGAGCAGATGGTGTGGAAATCGGAACGATTACATCCGGTGCCTCACCGATGAACTGGCGTGCGATCTGTGCAGCTGTCGCAGGATTACCCTGAGCTGACTGATAGGTGAATTTCAGGTTTTCACCTTCTTTATAGCCGGCTGCAGCCAGTGCATCTTTTACACCGTCACGAGCGGCATCAAGTGCCGGATGCTCAACGATTGCTGTTACAGCAACGCTGACATCTTTAGCGCTTGCCGGAGCTGCAATCATTGTTGTGGCCATAGCTGTTGAGAGCAATGCCATAATAAGTGTACGCATGAAAATCTCCCTCTGTTCCGCGTCCTTATCAAAACGAATAATCAGTTCTCGGAAAGAGGTCAACGCGCATCCTATCTGATAGTGCGGCGCAAAGCATTTTAGTGTCATTCTGCGTGCGGGCGTGGCAGCAAAAGCATAATTGTTTCACGTGAATCATCGTGGTTAGCAAATACTTAATGATTTATTCTGAAAGTTTATCGCTTTAAGCTAATCTCATTGTTCAATCGGAGAGGATCAGGTGAGATGCAGATAGCTGCTCAGTTCTTTCGCTGCGGCAGCACCGGCACGGTTTGCACCGATGGTTGAGGCTGACGGACCATAACCGACCAGATGAATACGCGGATCTTTTACAACCTGCGTTGCCAGTCTGCCGCCCATAAGAATGCCGCCATTGCTTTCACGGATTTGTAAGGCTGCCAGATGATCGAGCGAACTGCGAAAACCGGTACACCATAAAATGACATCTGCGCGTTGCTCTGTACCATTCGCCCAGCGGATACCGGTTTCTGTAATCTCACTGAACATTGGCAGGCGGTTTAATGCCCCGCGCTCACGGGCGGCACGCAAGGCAGGGGTGAGGGGAATGCCGGTAACTGAAACAACCGAGCCCGGAGTTAACCCGCGCCGGACACGATCTTCGACAATAGCGACAGCGGCACGGCCGTCTTCTTCGGTAAAAGGTGTTTCACGGAATTGCGGTTCACTACGCGTAACCCATGTTGTCGATGTAACCTGCGATATCTCATCAAGCAGCTGCAAGGCAGAAATTCCGCCGCCGACTATAACCACATGCTTGCCTGCAAAAGCCTCAGCCGTCTGATAATCACGGGTATGAAGCTGCTGACCTTTAAAAAACTCTGCGCCGGTATAATGGGGGATGACCGGTGTTTCCCATGTGCCGGTTGCATTGATCAGGCCACGCGCGCTGAAAGTTTCACGGTCGGTTTCTATGCGGAAGCGCTCATTGCGTTCGCAGACAACAGTGACACTGACAGGTCTGTAAACCGGTAACTGAAATTTCTGCTCATAGGCGGCATAATATTTTGGCACTGCCACGGAGGCTTTGACTTCGGATGTATCCGGCTCAAGCACGTCAGCGAAGGACATACCCGGCAGATCATGAATCCGATTGACGGTGCTTAAAGTGAGGGAAGGCCATCGATACTGCCATGCGCCACCGGCATCGGGTGATTTATCGAGAATGATAAAATTGCGGCCTGCTTTCAGACCTAGTTTTTGCAGATGATAAGCGGAAGATAAACCGGCCTGTCCTGCACCGATCACCACAATATCGGTTTTATAAGCCATGCGCAGATCAGATGCTGCTGTATTATCGTGGTGCTCTGCCATGACCGTAAACTCACTCTTATCAAAGACTGAATCTTACTTATGATTTTGCTCAGCGGATACAAGCGGTCAAAGACGGAGGAGAGTGGTGATCCCGACTGGATTCGAACCAGTGGCCTACAGATTAGGAATCTGTCGCTCTATCCTACTGAGCTACGGGACCGGATAACAGTTGCACACATACTGATTTTTTACCGGTAAGCCAAGGGCAGGCACGGCAGAAAATGCCCCATTGGCTGATCACAAATAAAAAAGCGGAGAGGGGGTCTCCCTCTCCGCTTTGTCAAAGACTGTTTAATTTTGCTGTTGGCAATCAGGCTGCGATTTTTTCAGCCGGTGCGAGCTGTGCATCTTTGAGACGATATTGTGCAAGCTCAACCCAGTAGCTCATGCCGTATGGCAGGGCATCATCATTAAAGTCATAGGCGGGATGATGCAGATTGGCGCTCTCGCCATTGCCGAGGAAAATATAGCAACCCGGACGGGCTTCGAGCATATAGGAGAAATCCTCGCCGCCCATCATCGGTTCAACTTCACGGGTGATCGGACCATTGATGCTGACCTTGTCGGCAACATCAGCTGCGATTTCAGTCTGTCCGGAATGGTTGAATGTTACCGGATAGTTGTTCTTAAAATCGAGATCGATGGTGATATTGTTGAGCAGACCGAAAGCTTCACAATGCGCGCGGATGCGTTTTTCAGCAAAAGCACGGCTGTGTTTTGTGAGGCTGCGAACAGTGCCTGCGAGAACGGCTTTTTCCGGAATGATATTGTAAGCTTCACCGGCATTAAATTTGGTGACTGAGATCACCAGTGAATCCAGCGGGTTTGATCCACGTGAAACAATGCTCTGCAATGCTGTAACCAGCTGGGAGCCGATAACGATCGGATCAATATTGCGGTGCGGCTGTGCGGCATGGCCGCCTTTACCGTTAATGGTGATGGTGAATTCATCTGTTGCGGCCATGATCGGGCCTTTGCAAACTGCGAGTTCACCAACCTCGATGCCCGGCATATTGTGCATGCCGTAAACTTCAACAATGTTGAAGCGCTCCATCATGCCGTCATTGACCATAGCGAGACCGCCGGCACCACCTTCGTCGGCAGGCTGGAAAATGACGATGAGTTCACCGTAGAAGTCGCGGGTCTCGCAAAGAATTTTTGCAGCACCCAGCAGCATGGATGTGTGACCGTCATGACCACAGGAGTGAGCCTTGCCCGGATTTTGGGAAACCCATTCCGGTGTACCGGTTTCGGTCAGCGGCAATGCATCCATATCCGCACGCAGGCCGATTGCCTGACCCGGGCCTTTTTTACCTTTAATCACGCCGACAACACCGGTGCGTCCGATACCGGTCACAACTTCATCACAACCGAATTCACGCAGTTTCTGTTCTACAAATGCCGCAGTTTCATAAACGTCATAGAGTAGTTCCGGCTTGCTGTGTAAATGTCTGCGCCACAGGCTTACTTCCTGTTTTAATTGTGCAGCGCGGTCTCAAAGCGGCAGTTCTGTTCTCCGACCCTGTACGCCTCTCCTCCGAGGCACTGTGTGGATAACGTAACCCCGATTGCATTTCAGCTTCGGGAATTATGCAATAAAGTCTGATTTTAGTTCGCAGCGGTGTGGGTAAAACACAACGCTCTCAGATAACATAATGTGTTTTATAAAATTTCGCCAATCCGTCTTTGCCTTTTATGTCCGGACTGAGGTAGAAAAGTGCAACCGAGTAAAAATGTGAAGGCATTTTTTCTGACTGCCGGATTTTTGCCTTTTTATCCCGATTGAAGAACTGCTGAATTGAAAGCAGTTATCGGTCTGCGGATAGAGCGCATGCAATCCGGACATCTGTCTATTGAATATTTCGCCTTGAAAGGTGGTCATCCCATGATCCCGCGTATTTTAAAACAATCTGTTCTGGCTATGACAGTGTCATGCCTTGCTGTTTCTCAAAGCATGTCGGCGGCAGAGGCCAATCCTTATATGTCTGTCGATGTGGCATCGGGGCAGGTGCTGGCGCATAATGAAGCTTTTAAGCGCTGGTATCCGGCATCGCTTACCAAGATGATGTCAGCCTATGTGGTTTTTCGCGCTTTGCGCTCTGGTCAGAAAACACTGGAATCGCCGGTGCGTATGTCTGTTGCTGCAACGAAAGAGCCGCCGAGCAAGATGGGCTATAAAGCCGGCTCGGTGATGACACTCGACAGCGCTCTAAAAATTATGATGGTCAAGTCTGCAAATGACGTATCCGTCGCGGTGGCGGAATCTGTTGGCGGCAGCAAAGCCGGATTTGCAAAAATGATGAATGCCGAGGCGAAGCGCATCGGTATGTTCGGTTCCAATTTTTCTAATCCGCATGGTCTGCCGGATCCGAACAATTACACGACTGCCCGTGATATGGCTCTGCTGGCTGCACAGTTGCGTCGTGAGTTTCCTGAATATGCCCATTACTTCAACACGGAAGCGATTGATCCGGGTGAGGGTAAAAAAGTTCAGGCGAATTACAATATTCTGCTCGGCCGCTTTAATGGCGCGGACGGTATGAAAACCGGTTTCATCTGCGCC
>JAIRVW010000028.1 GCA_031253705.1 Brucellaceae bacterium | reverse complement strand
ATCTCGCGTGGCCGCACGGCCATGGCGCTCTATGATCCGGCGGCCGCTGTGGCTTTTGCCCGTCCTGATCTGGTGCGTTTTGACAGGGCGTTCATTGGTGCGGAACTTTGCGGCTCGATGACACGCGGCCGCACCGTGGTGGAAACACGCTCCAGCCATGCCACCTTCAACGCCGCCTATGCAGCTGACGGCGATGCGGAAGCCATTCTCGGCATTATTCTCGATACCCTCAGAACAGAGGCAGCCAAATCATGACACGTACAGAGCCATCTGATCTGAGTTCCCCTGAACTGCGCCTAAAAGCAGCCGCTGCGGCACGCGGTGCGGAAGCTTTTGACTGCCTGATTATCAACGGCACCGTCATTGATATGGTGACCGGAGAGCATCGCCGTGCCGATATCGGCATCACCGGCGCTCTGATCGCCTCGGTTCATGCACCGGACAGCCGCAAAGATGCAGTAAAAATCATTGATGCCAAAGGCGGCTATATCACGCCGGGTCTGATCGATACGCATATGCATATTGAAAGCTCGATGATTACGCCTGCCACCTACGCCAATGCTGTAGTCCCGCGTGGTGTGACAACCATTGTCTGGGATCCGCATGAATTCGGTAATGTGCATGGCGTAGCCGGTGTTGACTGGGCAATTGCGGCAACCCGTGATCTGCCGCTGCGTACGATTATGCTGGCACCTTCCTGTGTGCCCTCCGCACCGGGGCTGGAACTGGCCGGAGCGGATTTTGACGCTGATGTGCTGAATAATCTGCTGGCGCGGCCTGAAATCGGCGGTATTGCCGAGGTCATGACCATGCGCAATGTCATTGACGGCGAACCGCGCATGAGTGCCATTGTCCATGCGGGACTGGCAGCGGGCAAGCCGGTTTGCGGCCATGCACGCAGCCTTACCGGCTCTGATCTCGCGGCCTTTATGGCGGCAGGTGTGACTTCCGATCATGAACTGGTTTCCGGTGACGATCTGATGGAAAAGCTGCGCGCCGGCCTCACCATTGAGATGCGCGGCTCCCACGACCATCTGTTGCCGGAATTTGTGCAGGAACTAAACCGTCTCGGCCATCTGCCGCAGACGGTTACACTCTGTACGGATGATGTGTTCCCTGATGATCTGCTCAATGCCGGTGGTCTTGATGATGTGGTGCGCCGCTTGGTGCGCTACGGCATGAAACCGGAATGGGCTTTGCAGGCGGCAACACTCAATGCAGCGCGCCGCTTTGGCCGTGATGACCTCGGACTGATTGCAGCAGGCCGCCGTGCGGATATTGTGATCTTCGACAACCTGTCCGACTTCACTGCACAAACCGTGCTGACCAATGGTGCGGTAACTGCTTCAAATGGTATTCTCGCACAAAAGCTCACCAACACCAGCGCCGGTGATTTCCTGCAATCCATGAAGATCGGTGCTTTAAGCGCCGATGATTTCCGCATTCGCAGCGATGCCAAGCGCGTTGTGGTGGCAACCATTGATCGTCCGCGCTTTACCCAATGGGGACAGGCGGAAACGGAAGTTGCCAATGGTTTTGTAGTGCCACCGCAAGGTGCAACCATGATTGCCGTTGCCCATCGCCATGGTCGTGCAGAGGCGAAGCCGCGTGTTGGTTTCCTGCGCGAATGGGGCAGTTGGCGTGGTGCTTTCGCCACCACAGTTTCCCATGACAGTCATAATCTCACAGTCTTCGGCGGCAATGAGGAGGATATGGCACTCGCAGCCAATGCCGTGATTGCTGCCGGTGGCGGCATGGCCGTTGCGCTGAACGGCAAAGTCACCGCTCTGCTGCCATTGCCGGTTTCCGGTCTGGTGTCTGAGGCATCGCTGGCCGATGTCGCCGCACAATTTGCAGCTTTGCGCACAGCTATGGATGATGTGGTTGACTGGCAGCCGCCTTATCTCATTTTCAAAGCCTGTTTTGGTGCAACACTGGCCTGCAATGCTGGTCCGCACCAGACCGATCAGGGCATTGCCGATGTTAAAACCGGACAAGTGCTGGCCTCCCCTATTTTGCAAGTGACAGAGTAATATTCATGACTGACCCTATCCTCGACGATATTGCTTTTCTGACCGAGCTGCGCCGCGATCTGCATGCGCATCCTGAACTCGGTTTTGAAGAAGAGCGCACCTCGGATATTGTTGCCAAACTTCTGGAAGAGGCAGGTATCACCATTCATCGCGGTCTTGGTGGCACAGGCGTGGTCGGCACTTTGCAGATCGGTAACGGCACCCGCACCATTGGCCTGCGCGCCGATATGGATGCGCTGGCAATGCCGGAAATAGCGGATCGCCCTTATAAATCAAAATTCGCCGGTAAGATGCATGCCTGCGGCCATGACGGTCACACCACACTTCTGCTCGGTGCAGCGCGCGCTTTGGCAAAAAGCCGTAATTTCTCGGGCACTGTGCATTTCATCTTCCAGCCTGCGGAAGAAGGTCGCGGTGGCGCCAAGCGCATGGTCGAAGAAGGTCTGTTCAACCTGTTTCCGTGCGATGCTGTCTATGGCCTGCATAATATGCCGGGTCTTGATCCTGATGAAATCGCCGTGGTTGAAGGCCCCCAGCTCGCCTCTTCCGACAGCTGGCGTGTGACTTTCCGCGGTACTGGCACCCATGGTGCCAAGCCACATCTCGGTAAAGATCCGGTCACCGCTGCCGCTACTTTCATCGCCTCGTTGCAGACGATTATTGGTCGCGTAGTTGATCCATTACAACCGGCTGTCGTCAGCGCCTGCTCCTTGCAGGCCGGTGACCCCAAGGCGCTCAATGTTATTCCGGATATTGTGGAAATCGGCGGTACAGCCCGCGCTTATACCCCGCATGTCCGTGACCAGCTTGAGCAGGAAATCGGCCGCCTCGCACAGGGTACTGCCATGATGTACGGCATTGCAGCCGAATATGATTTTATCCGCCGCATTCCGCCGGTCGTCAACAATGCCGACGCCACAGCGCGCGCCTTGCGTGCCGCACAGGATGTGTTTGGCAGCAAAGTGCGCACCAGCTTCCCGCCTTCCACTGCAGGCGATGATTTCGCCTTCTTCGCCGGTGAAGCACCGGGTTGCTATGTCTGGCTCGGCAACGGCCCTGCTGTAGACGGTGCCCTGCACCATAATACCGCCTATGACTTCAATGATGATGCCATTGAACACGGCGTGCGTTTCTGGACACGCCTTGTCGAACAGGAATTGTCGGGAGACCATGATGCAACCGCATGAATTCTGGCAAAAACTCTATGCACCTGAAACATTTGATGTTCAGGGCGTACATGAAACCTTCTTTCCGGCGACGCTGGATGACGGCCGTCAGTTGCAACTGCCGATCCGTCCGCTCTCGGATAAACAACACGCGCTGGCATCCCTGATCGTCAATCAGGCTGCCTTTGATGTAGTCGACGCTTTATCTGATGATCTGGCCACGAAACTCAAAGTCTTTGAGCCGGATGTGATTGTCGGCCTGCCGACACTGGGTCTGACCCTTGCCAGCGAAGTGGCACGCAAGCTCGGCCACAGCCGCTATGTGCCTTTGGGGACTTCGCGCAAGTTCTGGTATGAGGAAGAACTATCAGTGCCACTATCTTCCATCACCACGCCGGATCAGATCAAGCGGCTCTATATTGACCCGCGCATGCTGCCGCTGCTCGACGGCCGCCGCATTGCTCTGGTGGATGATGTGATCTCCAGCGGCACGTCGATTGTGGCTGCGCTCAATCTGCTAAATTCCCGTGCACTCAAGCCGGTGGTTATCGGTGCGGCAATGCTGCAAACCCAGCGCTGGCGTGCACCGCTTGAGCAACTCGGCGCAGAATTTGCTGAGATGACACGCGGCTGCTTTACCACACCGATGCTGAAGCATGGTGAAAACGGCGGCTGGATAATCGCCGGATAACTTATCAAAACCGGAGCATATTCTTTGTCAGATGCTCCGGTTTTGTATAAGTAGAAAGCTCTCTCTGTCAGGGCACGTCTGCGATGAAACAATTCTGCTTCCCGTCTGTTTTCAATATTACCCTGTCTCTCGGCTTGTTAATGAGCCTGCCGCAACAGTCTGCGGCCGCAGAGATCATCCGGCAGCTCACGCCTGAAACCGGCATCTCCGCACATATTGAAAAAAGTGATGAAGGCTATGTGCTTATTCAGCCGGATGGCTCGAAGCTGGTCATTCTGACAGCTGATTTTATGACAATGCCGGATGCCGAGATCAGCCTGAAAACCGAAGATTATGACTATGACGGTTATACGGATTTAGCGCTCGGTGTGCGCGAGGCTGGCAGCCTTGATATTGGTTCTGCTGTGTTTCTCTATGATCCCAAAGAGAAAATTTACAGCCCTATGATTATTGAAGATGCCCTTGCGGGTAAGCTCAATTGCGGAGAGCTCTGGAATATTGAGCGGCTGCCAGAGCGCAAGGCGATCAAAAGCAGTTGCAGCCTCGACGGCCATTATAGCCGCACCGACATTCTGATGCTCGACGCGCATAAAAACCTGTGGCTCGCAGAACAATCCCGCCCTGAAGAAGATATGTCAGGCTGGCCCTATCTGATCAAGCCGATGCGTATGGTGCGCTATGATCAGCAGGGCAATATCCTGCTTGAAACACCACTACCGGGCTTTGAGATGGAAGAAATGTGGGAGGTTCCGCTCAAACAGCTTGCCCTCTATTCACAACCGGATGCAAAAAGCGCTGTACAACAGTTTCTAAATCGCGGCGATAAAGTCAGGAAGCTTGCTTTTGCCGGTGATGGCTGGATGAAAATTGCGCTGCCAGAGAAAGCCGAACAACAGGAATATTGGGTCCCACTGAAAGAGGCCTATGATCTGCGCACATGGCTGGCGGAAAACAACAATAAGAACCAGACAATGCAGCTCAGCCTCTTTGATTATAGTCAGTCTGAGAGCGATCCTGATTATTACAAGCACCTTTTCACACTGGTACTGCGCAATAGTGGCTTGGAGAATATTCAGCTGAATTACAGTGAAGTGCATTTGCTGTTTACGGCCGCAGACGGCAAACAGACCCTGCACAAGCTCTATGATGTTTACAATACAGCGCTCGAACCGGACGAGAAGCACACGCTGGATGATAATCCGGTTGAGCAGCGTTCCGGCAATTATGTGATTTATCATGAGACGGCCGATGATGAGACCTATGTGCCGTTTTTCCCGAAAGGGCTGGCGGAGGGCAGATATAAAATCCGTGCGGTGCTGACCAGCAGCGGGCTGACCGCACCGGTTTTCAGTGCGGATGAAATTGAGATGGACTATCCGCCCAAACTGCCCGCCAACCTGATTGCGCCCTGATCACGCAAGCGGAGCAATCATCAGGTCAAAACTCAGGTCAACTTCACATTCATCAATGTTTCAAATGCATTGATGCCGAGATCGATCATCTGCTCGACGGTTTTACCACTTTCATCCAGACAGGCTTCAATCCACAAACCGTCGAGCACCGCATTGGCAACGATAGCCATTTGCTCAACCTCTTCTTTAGAAGGGTTACGTCCTTCTGCTTCAAAAACTTCGGCAATCAGGGCTTCTGTAGCGCGGCGCAGGCTGAGATATTCCTCACTGCGCAGGGATGCAATAACCGGATTTACCCCGATCTGGCTGATAAAGGTCGCCCAGAGCGAAATCATCCGGTATTCGGAGGCCTGCCCGCCCAGTGCCACACGCACAAAACGGTTAAGACGCTGATGCGGTGTTCCCTCTTTGGAAGCCAGCACTTCAAAAGCAGCCTCGGTAATCAGCTCCATCGTCCTGCGATAGGCCGCAACAATCAGATTCGCTTTATTCTCAAAGTGATGCCGGATCAGGCCGTTGCTCACTCCTGCTTTGGCAGCCACGGCACGAACCGTTGTCGACTGGATTCCCAGTTCAGCAATACATTCCAGTGTCGCCTCAATAAGTTCCTGCCGGCGATCACCCTCCGGTGCATGCCTGTATAAACCTGACATTATGTCACGACACTCCTTGTTTTCCGCACATGCTGCATAGGTGTGACAAAACACGACACTTTTCCAGTGCTTTTTTGCAGACTATGCACTTGCATAGCACTATGCAAATGTATAGCCTCAAAATAAGCAAGATCACTCTTCGTCTATAAAAACATAAGAAGAGGTGGCCACGGGGAACGATAAGGACATTCTGACAAGATAATTCAGCACACATAATCAACCGTCACACCGCTTCATACCGGCCGCTCAGTGCCGTTTTCATATGCCTCGCTCAGCGGGTGCGTAAATACCGGGTTTATTCACAAGAAGCCCAAAAATATAAGGACGAACGGGAGATGTCCCAGACACAAAGCGCCATATCCATCAGCAATCTGCATAAGAAATACGGCTCTCTGGAAGTGCTGAAAGGTGTGTCGCTGGAAGCCGGTACCGGCGATGTGGTTGCAATTATCGGCGGCAGCGGCTCCGGAAAATCCACTCTGCTGCGCTGCATCAATATGCTGGAGATTCCGACCTCCGGCAGCATCGCCATTCACGGTGAAACCATCAAAATGCGCCAGAGCGCGCAAGGTCAGGCTCCCGCTAACCGCAAACAGGTGCAGCGCATCCGCTCGCGTCTCGGCATGGTGTTTCAGAGCTTCAATCTCTGGCAGCACATGACCGTGCTGGAGAATGTGATTGAAGCGCCTGTACATGTGCTGGGTGTGTCGAAAGATCAGGCGATTGCGGAAGCGGAAACCATTCTGCGCCGCGTCGGCCTTTATGAAAAACGCCATACTTATCCGGGTTTTATGTCCGGCGGTCAGCAACAGCGCGCAGCCATTGCCCGTGCCGTGGCTATTCAGCCGCTGGCGATGCTGTTTGACG
>JAIRVW010000385.1 GCA_031253705.1 Brucellaceae bacterium | reverse complement strand
AAGGACGGGTGATTGAGCGTGGCGATGTCCATGAAATTTTCACGAATCCGAAAGATGATTATACCCGCACTCTGATTGCGGCGACGCCCAGCCTTGTCGGTCGTTCCGCGCGGGCGTTCAAGCCTTTGGAACTTGTACCGGCACTGCCGCTGACGGAGGTTTCAGCGGACAGACAGGATATGCCGGTGATTACCGTCAATGATCTCTGTGTGCGCTTTCCGGTACGCTCCGGTCTTCTCAGCAGACTGACGGGTAATGTCCATGCTGTTGAGAATGTCTCTTTCGCAATCGGAAAAGGTGAAACGCTGGGACTGGTGGGGGAGTCCGGTTCCGGAAAATCCACTATCGGTAAAGCGATTATTGATCTGGCACCTGTTCATGCAGGGCGAATTCAGCTTGCCGGACGGGAAATTGATTACAAAGACCCCAAGAGCCTTTCAGCTCTGCACCGCGATGTGCAGATGATCTTTCAGGATCCGTTCGGCTCCCTGAATGCGCGGCAAACCATTGGCTCTGCGATTATGGAGCCGATGACGGTGCATGGTCTTGCGCAGGGTAAAGAGGCGCGGGAGAAAATGCAGTGGCTGCTGGAGAGAGTGGGGCTTGATCCGCGCCGTGCTGTCAGCCTGCCGCATGAATTTTCCGGCGGGCAAAGGCAGCGCATTTGTATTGCCCGCGCACTTGCTATGTCCCCCAAACTGATTATTGCCGATGAGGCTGTCTCCGCGCTCGATGTGGCGATCAAAGGGCAGATCATTGATCTGATGATTGATCTGCAGAAGGAATTCGGCGTTTCCTATCTTTTCATCAGTCATGACATGGCGGCGGTTGAGAAAATCTGCGACCGCGTAGCGGTGATGTATTTCGGCGAGATCGTAGAGATCGGCTCGAAACAGGATGTGATCGCTAATCCGGTTCATCCCTACACGCAGCGTTTGTTGTCGGCGATCCCGATTACCCATCCGGCACAGAGAAAACAGCGCCTTGTGAGTGCTGCGGATAAGGAAAAACCACGCAGCCCGTTGAAACCGCTTGATTACAGCCCGCCGGTCAGCCGCTGGGCGAGGGCATCGGACGGGCATTATATCCGGCAATCCGCATAAGAAATTTCATGAAATTGAGGCATTCATTCAATGCATATCATCGATAAACTTGCAGTTTTCACTGCGGACTATCCGGCGGGACAATTGCCTGCGGATGTTAAGGAACGCATCCGGCTTCTGGTGCTGGATCTGATTGCGGCAACCGGTGCGGGTTACACTTCCGATCTGGCAAAGGCGGCACGCCATACGGCAATTCATGCTTATGGCGGGAATGCTGCCACGGTCTGGCTTTCCGGTGAAAAATCTTCCGTTACCGGTGCGGCACAGGCGAATAGTGCTGCCGCCAGTGCGCTGGATATTGATGACGGCCACCGCGGTGCTGCAGGGCATGCCGGTGCCGGTGTTATTCCGGCGGCCTTAGCCGTTGCGGAGGCTTTGGGCAGTTCTGATGCGGATATGTATGATGCGATTGCACTTGGCTATGACATCGCATTACGTATTGCCACATCCAGACCGACAGCGACGATTGAGAGTTATAATAGCGGGCGCTGGGTCGGTTATGGTGCCGCCGCGGCCGCAGGCAGGCTGTTAAAGCTGAACGCAAAGGCAATGGCGCATGCATTGGCGATTGCCGGAGCCGAAGGGCCGGTCGGCTATCCGTCCGGTACATCGCGCTATCAGGGCACCACGGTGAAGGAAATGATCCCGCCGGCCGTCGTGGCAGGCATTACCGCTGCCTATCGCGCTGCCGCCGGAGCCACAGGGCCGCTTGATCTGCTGGATAATGCAGAAAAATATGACCCAGAAATATTGCTGCCCGGTCATGGTCAGCAATGGTGGCTGATGCAATGCTATCTCAAACCCTATGCCTGCTGTCGCTATATGCATGCTGCGGTTGATGCGATTTTGCAAATGCGCAAACCGGAATTGCCGGTTGTCTCGTTGAAGATTGAAACCTTCCCGCAAGGTTTACGCCTGTCCAATGAGGCTGCGCCGCAAACGCTTGAAGGCGGGCAATACAGTTTTTACTTCAGTTGTGCTTTGGCAGCATTGAAAGGCGAAGCTGCATTACAGCCTGTCGATCCGTCTTCACTCGCTGATCCGGAAGTGCTGGCGCTGGCCGGACGGATTACGCTTGAGGCCACCTCTGATTTTGCTTCGGCTTTTCCGAAGTCAACACCGGCGCGCGTCTCATTGGATCAGGGGCAGGGCGTGCAGACAGTGGAAGTGCTGCATCCGCGCGGAGATGTGGCCAATCCGCTGGGTTATGAAGATATCGTCACGAAATTCCGGCGGATTACCGCAGCCTTTATAGCCCCTGATGATCAGCAGCTTTTGCTTCAGGTCGTTGCGGATGTTCCGCAGGCAGGATTTACACCCGTGCATGCTGCTTTGAGCAGACAAATTATAAAATAAAAGAGGAGGAGCATAATATGTACAGAACAGTTTTAAAAACAGGCATACTGGCGGCTTTCATGGCCTGCTCGGCACTGGTATCCGCACCGGCTTTTGCGGCTAAAACGGATCTCGTTTTAGGTGCCGCCGCAGCCGATGTCGGCAAGCTTGATCCGCATTTTGCCAATTCGACATCGGATCGCACACTGGTCGCGTGGATTTTCGGCGGATTGGTGCGTTTTGCGCCGGGCAGCACCGATCCTTCGACAATTGAGCCTGATCTTGCGGAAAGCTGGGAACATTCCGCAGATAAAATGGAGTGGACATTTCACCTGCGCAAAGGCGTGCAGTTCCAGCAGGGTTATGGTGAAGTGACAGCTGATGATGTCGTCTTCTCGCTCAATAAAGCTGGTAAGCCGGAAACATCTGCCTTTTCAACCGACTATGCTGCGTTGAAATCCGTTGAAGCCGTTGATCCTTATACGGTGAAAATCACGCTCGCCAAAGCTGTGCCAAGCCTGCTCGGTCTGGTGTCGAATTATTCCGGCGGCTTTATCCTGAGTAAAAAGGCCTATGAAGAGCGCGGGGAGGAGTTTCAGCGCCGTCCGGTTGGGTTTGGGCCATTCTCGCTGGAAAAAATCGAGCCGAGCGTTTCGATTGAGTTCAAAGCGCATGATGGTTATTTCCGTGGCAAGCCGAAACTTGAGAAAATCACCTATCGTTTCCTGAATGCGGCTTCTGCGCGCGATCTGGCCTTTATTTCCGGTGAGATTGACGTTTCCGCCGGTACCACAGATCAGAAATGGCTGGCACGTACACGGGAAGTACCGGAATCTGTCGTGGATATTTTTGATCCGGCCGAACTGACGCTGCTCCATGTTAACCGCACCAAGAAGCCGTTTGATGATATCCGCGTCAGACAGGCGCTTGCCTATGCGGTCAATGCCGGACAGATGGCACAGTTTCGCGGCAAGGAATTTA
This sequence comes from Brucellaceae bacterium, assembly GCA_031253705.1. Lineage (GTDB taxonomy): Bacteria > Pseudomonadota > Alphaproteobacteria > Rhizobiales > Rhizobiaceae > Pseudochrobactrum. The sequence continues at coordinate 1,999 of JAIRVW010000385.1, read as the reverse complement.
CCCGTGAAGTGAAGTCGGTCATTCCGAGCAACAATCTCGGCTATACGGATGAGGCGGGTGTTGTGTCTAATGACGTTGCCAAAGCCAAAGCATTGCTGGCAGAAGCGGGTTATCCCGACGGTGTGACGATTAAAATGCTGTCCAGTCAGCTGCCAAGTCTGGAGCAATCAGCACAGATGCTGCAGGCACAGGTTGCCAAAGCGGGTATCAAGCTGGAGCTGGAACCGGTGGAACATGCAACATGGCACCAGATGATCCGCAAAGATCTCAGCCCGATTGTGATGTATGGCGCAGCACGTTTTCCGGTTGCGGATTATTACCTTACCCAGTTCTACCATTCAGACAGCATTGTCGGAAAACCGACCGCAGTGACCAATTTCAGCCATTGTGCGGCTGCTGATGAGCAGATTGTTGCTGCGCGTTCAGAGGTTGATCCGGATAAGCAGATTCAGCTCTGGTATGAGGCGCAGAAGCTGATTGTCGCGGATGTCTGCGCCATTCCGCTCAATGAAACCGCACAGGTCTGGGTTCGCAAGAAGAGCCTTGACTGGGGCTTTGAACTGAAAGGTTCCTTGTCTCTCGGGCCGCTCGTTACTGAACAGACACATTTCACTGATTGAAACCGTACGTGGCTGGCTATATGCCAGCCACATTTCCTGTGGTTTGAACATGTCAAAACTGACTTATCCTGATTACTCAAATACTTGCGGATGGAATGCGATGCTTCCGCCGCGCACGTCACGACCTGCACTTGACGGTGATATTAATGTAGACTTTGCCGTTGTCGGCGCAGGCTATACCGGATTTGCGGTTGCGCGCCGCCTGCGCGAACTTCGCCCCGATGCCCGTATTGCGGTTGTTGAGGCAACAACTGTGGGGGAAGGCTCCTCCGCACGCAATTCCGGTTTTACCGGTACTGATGTGCTGCCGCGTAATATCACCGTGGAGATGTCTGAAAAAGCGCGGCTGCAATCCGCATTATATGCGCAATCCTTTGAATGGCTGACGGATATTATCCGCGACCATAATATCCAATGTGATATGCAGCAGGTTGGCGCCATTCGCGGTGCTGCCACTGAGCGCGGTGAAGCCTCTGTGCGCTCCGTTCTTGAGGTGGCTAAAAAGCTGGGTGTGACGCATCAGGAATTGTCACGCAGTGATATTGCGGAGCGGATAGGCACTGATTACTACCGTTTTGGTCTCTATCTCGCCGATACATGGTTGCTGCAGCCTGCGGCATTGATCCGCGGTCTGGCAGATGCCTTGCCGGCCGATATTGAGCTCTATGAAAATACACCGGTTGAGCGGATTCAACATCAGGGCTACTGGGTTTTATCAACACGCTCAGGACAGATCAGGGCAAAAAACATTGCTCTGGCAAATAATGGTTTTATCAGGCGTTTTGGTTATCTGAACACCAGAATGACAACGATCTACACCTATGCGGCAGTGACGGAATCCGTGCCTGAAGCAGACAGAGCGCTGCTGGGGAACGACCAGTCATGGGGGCTGCTGCCGTCCCACCGGCTGGGCACAACATTGCGGCGTATCGGCTCTGACCGGCTGATGGTGCGCAGCCTTTATGCCCATGAGAAAGAGCTGACGCAGGATTTTGTAAAAGCGGAGCTGCGCAATCGTTTTGAGCGTCGCTGGCCGGCCTTGCGACATGTGCAGTTTGAATATGTCTGGGGCGGAACCACAGCGCTGACGATGAATGGCTCCCCGTGGTGGGGCAAACTGGAAAACGGACTTTATGCTTCAGGCGGCTGCAATGGCAGCGGGATTGCCAAAGGCACGATGCTGGGGCGGCATCTGGCTGAACTGATGTGCGGTTTTGGCGATCATTCCATTCTTGAGCAAGTTATGGGGCAGGCTAATTTTATTGCACCAGAACCGTTCCGCAGTATTGGTTTTCGTGTGATCTCTGCTCTTGAAAGCCGCAAAGCCGGTCTTGAAATTTGATAATCGTGAGGATGAAATGAAACTTGAACGCAGTGAT
>JAIRVW010000351.1 GCA_031253705.1 Brucellaceae bacterium | reverse complement strand
GTTTCGCAACAGGGACGCAAAACAAACAGGATCAGAGTTACAGCAATGTTATGAGAGTAACCGGCGTAAAAAACACGGAAAATCCCCCCTCACACACCTCTTTTGCTGATCTTATACGTGATTCGCAGAAAACGCGGCATGCGCACGGGCTTATGCGTCATATTTTAAAGGGCTGATGCTCTGTTGCAGCACATCCTCCCAGTATATCACGTCCCTCACCGGCCAATAAAAAAGCCCGCACAAAGGCGGGCTTTTCATCAGGCAAGCATCAAAGCTTACTTGTTTTTGTTGTCGGCAACCGGTTCGCCACGGGTGCGTACATCACCGATGGTGGAGCGCAGTACACGGATTTTAACACCGTCAGCAATTTCTGCTTCCAGTTCATTATCGTCGATCACTTTGGTAACCTTGGCAATAATGCCGCCACCGGTAACGATTGTATCGTTGCGGCGGATATTGGTGAGCATTTCACCACGTTTTTTCATCTGATTACGCTGCGGGCGGATAATCAGGAAATACATAACAACGAAAATCAGAATGAACGGCAGAATGCTCATCAGCATATCCGGTCCGGCAGCACCACCGGCGGCCTGAGCATAAGCAGGGGTTACAAACATGAAGGTGACTCCTCGTCAAACTATAAACTGTCAGATGTTCTCTGCTGCAGAATTCCTTAAACCGGTTGCGGGTTAGGGAATTCTGTAGCCGTGACCGAATTTCAGACCGGTATACATCAGATTTATTCACTGCGCATTACAACGGTTATACGCCGTTATGCAACCATAGATGCAAATTCCTTGTCCACTTTACCAGAGCAGCCGGCAAATTTTTCACTCCGGCCATGGCTGCAAAAGAAAATACAATATTTTTACACAACCGTACCCATGGGTACTGTTCAAAGAAAATATTCTTGCTACAGTTACCCTGTCCTCACCGGACAAATCTGTTTTTGGGAACAGCTTCAAACAATCCGGCAAAACCTGCTGCCAGCGGCGGCATGCATTTTGCCGATCATTTCCGCGCATTCTGGCATCCTGCCGCTCTCTTCCGGCAGAATACCAGCCGGCAGAATGCCAGAATGCGGCGGATATAAAGAACAGGCATAAAAATGGACACGACTGAGCAAATACTGAGCGCAAAACTGGATCAGCTGCTGGCTGTTTTAGAGCGCATGGCACCGCCTGCCCCTAAACCGTTACAGGCTGATATTGCAGATACTTTTGTCTGGGATCCGTCCCGTCTTGAACTGACACCGGTTAAAAAAGTCAACCGCGTTGACCTCGGCCTGATCCATGGTGTTGACCATGTACGCGATCAGCTGGTGAGCAATACCGAGCGTTTTGCCCGCGGTCTGTCCGCCAATAATGTGCTGCTCTGGGGCGCACGCGGTATGGGCAAATCCTCACTGGTCAAAGCCGCGCAGGCTTCCGTTAATCAGACAGCAGAAAAGCCGCTGAAACTGGTTGAAATTCACCGCGAAGATATCGACAGTCTGCCAATCCTGATGAATCTCATCAAGGACAGCGATTATCGCTTCATCCTGTTTTGTGACGATCTGTCCTTTGATCATGATGACACCTCCTACAAGTCACTGAAAGCCGCGCTTGAAGGTGGTGTGGAAGGCCGTCCGGAAAATGTGATCTTCTACGCAACCTCCAACCGCCGCCATCTGATGCCGCGCGATATGATTGATAATGAGCGCTCCAGCGCCATCAATCCTTCGGAAGCGACAGAAGAAAAAGTCTCGCTCTCCGACCGTTTCGGCCTGTGGCTCGGCTTTCATAAATGTAATCAGGATGATTATCTGGCCATGGTGGATGGCTACGCCGCCCATTATAAATTCAGCTATCCGGTTGAAAAACTGCATGCGGAAGCGCTGGAATGGTCAACCACCCGCGGCAATCGTTCAGGCCGTGTTGCCTGGCAATATGTACAAGATCTGGCAGGCAGGCTCGGCATTTCCATCAAGTCGTAAAACCTGATTTACACCAACAAAAAAGCCCGCTGCATCACACAGCGGGCTTTTTGTTAAACTCAATATTTGAAAATCAGGTTTCCAGATATTTCGACGGATTAACCGGTGTTGAATTCTTACGCACTTCGAAATGCAGTTTCGGCGATTTCGCATTGCCGCTCATGCCGGAGCGGGCAATTTCTTCCCCGCGGCGCACTTTCTGACCGCGCTGCACATTGATCTTGCTGTTATGGCCATAGACCGTCACAAGACCGTTTTCATGACGCACCAGAACAGTCTGACCGAATTCCTTCAGACCGTCACCGGCATAGATCACCACACCGTTTTCTGCTGCTTTAACCGGCGTACCTTCCGGCACCATAATGTCGATACCGTCATTGACCACACCACCGTCACGCTGACCAAAGCTGGTCAGAACCTTACCGCGTACCGGCCAGCGCATTGCTGAAATACCGGTTGCGGAAGGTGCCATGGCGACATCCTGCTCGGCATCTTCAATCACCTTATTGCTCGCCTGCGGCGGTGTATAAGGCTTCACGCTGCCATCCGGAACCTGCTTTGCAGCTGCAGGCGGCGTTGACGCTGTTTTCACAGTGGTATCAACGGCTTCCTGCACCGGTTTTGCAACCGCAGCAACCTGCGTTGCGGCAGTAGTTGCCGTTGCAGCGCCCGGAATAACCAGAGACTGACCGACACGGATTGTGCCGTCTGTCATACCATTTGCCTGTTTAAGGGCTGCGGCTGTCACACCATTACGCTGCGCAATCGCATGAAGCGTATCGCCGCTCTGCACGGTGTAACCACCGGTTGCAGCCGCAACTTTTGCACCCGCATTGGCAACAGTTGTATTCACTTTATTGGTCGCGGCCAGTTTTGCATCAGCAACGGCCTGTGTACCGTTGGATTTCAGCTGACCGAGGGTCTGTGTACCGCCATTGGCAGCAGCAACTAGTGCACCGCCTGCAGCAGCCTTCACACCCGGAACCGTCAATGTCTGGCCTGCGCGCAGCATATTCGGATCAGAAATATTATTGGCAGCCATCAGATCATTCGGCGACACATTCAACCGGCGCGCAACGCCGTAAAGTGTTTCACCCGGCTGCACCATTGCACTGCCGGCAGAAGCCGTAACCGCACTGGTCATTGTATTGCCGGCCATCGCAACCTGCTGCGATGCCTGATCGCGCACAGACTGAACCGTGTTCTGCACATTATTCTGAGCAACCTGCGCAGCACCCATCGGCGCTGCACTTCCCACCGGCGGCAACTCATTGCGCTGTACATTGCCCGAAGCAACACGCTGTGCGGCAGGCATAACCGGATAATTATCCGAATTATTATTCTGCTGATAAGACTGATTCTGTGACTGCATCACCGAACGCTGATTATTCGTCGATCCAGTCGTAAGACCATCCGTAAAGCGTGTCATATCTCCGCTACAGCCAGCAACCATACCTGCAAGCAGGATGACCGCGCTATGACGCAGAAGACGCTCGGACGCATGATGCAAAACCGTTTTACGCATATTCAACCCGTCCAT
>JAIRVW010000219.1 GCA_031253705.1 Brucellaceae bacterium | reverse complement strand
CCAAACCATGCAGCCATTTTCACAAACGGGCCGATATGCTGATCAAACATCATCATCCCGATGAGACCGGCAACCGGCGGCGCAATAGCATAGACCGAAATCAGCACGGTTTTATAAGTGGCATTGCCACGGATCACTGCATCGGCTTTTACCGCCAGCAACATGCCAATACCCAGCGACAATGCTGTCACGATAATTGTAAAAATCGCCGTAAAACCGGCAATACCGCGATATTCAGGGCTGACCAGAACATCCGTATAATTCTCCAGCCCGACAAAGGTTGAGCCGAAGCCGAACGGGTCTTCAATATAGAAAGATGACTGAATGGCCTGAACAGACGGCCAGTAGAAGAAAATCAAAACAACAGCCAGCTGTGGCGCCAGCAACAGATAAGGCAGCAGGCGTGAGTTAAACTGCACGCGCTTGGCCGGTTCTGCCTGCTTTGCATTACCGAACCTTGGTAAGCGCGCGAAAAGCCCTGCCAGTTTTGATGGTTTAGAAGTCTGGATATATGCCACGCGGCAAATCCCCGTCTTTTGAGAAGAGTGGATTGAAAACGGGGTCAGGCATGGTTTGCTCCGACCCCGTTCATCACTTTGAGAGAAATCTCTCAGTTGTTAGTTCGCGGTCTTTGCGAAACGGGTCAGCAGGTCATTGCCTTCTTTTTCGATGGTTTCGAAAGCCTGTTTAACAGTGGTTTCACCGGAGAAAATACGGTTATATTCGCGTTCCATAATGGTACGGATCTGCGGATAGAAACCGAGGCGGTAGCCCTTCGACCATTCACCCGACGGCAGCATCAGCTGCTTGATGCCGACTTCGGCAACCGGTGTCTTTTCGTAATAGCCTTCAGATTTTGCCAATTCATATGCAGCTTTGGTGATTGCCACATAGCCGGTTGCCTGATGGTAATATTTCTGCACTTCCGGCGACGTCAGAAACTGGAAGAAGTCAGCAACGCATTTGTTTTCTGCATCCGGCTTACCGGCCATAGCGAACAGAGCCGCACCACCGATAAATGTGTTGGTACCTGCGCCGTCAACGGCTTTCCAGTATGGCAGGAAGTCAGCGGAGAATTCCATTTTTGCAGTTTTCTGCAGGCCACCGAATGAACCGGAAGAACCGATCCAGAAGGCAACTTTACCTTCATCAAAAGGCTTCTGATTGTCTGCCCAGCCTGCACCGTAGAAGCCGAAATAGCCTTTATCAGCCCAGTCTTTCAGCTTGTCGAACATCATGATGAGGTTCGGATCAGTCACATTCAGTTTTGTGTCCTGAACGCTATCATAACCGTTATTATTGGTGGCGAACTGAATGTTCTGACGGGAGAAGAAGTTCTCGGTGAACTGCCATGTCAGCTGCGAAGCGGTAAGCGGAATATAACCGGCTTCTTTGAGCTTCGGCGCAATGGCTTCAAATTCTTCCCAGGTTTTTGGGGCTTCAACACCGGCCTTTTTCAGCGCTTCAGTGTTGATATACATGATCGGTGCGGAGGAGTTGAACGGCATGCCAACAAACTTGCCATCCGGAGCCGCATAGAAATAACGCACACCTTCGATAAAGGCTTCACGGTCAAATTTGTAACCGGCATTGTTGATCAGGTCTTCAGCAGGCACGGTCGCGCCTTTAGCATTGATGATGGTGGCTGCACCGGCATCAAAAACCTGCAGAATATTTGGCTGTTCGCCGGAGCGGAATGCGGCAATACCGGAAGCCAGAGCTTCTTCATAAGTGCCTTTGGAAACCGGTGTCAGCGCACAGGACTGCTGGGATTCGTTGAAGCGCTTGGAGACTTCATTGATCACTTCAGCATTCGCACCGCCCATGCCGTGCCACCAGCTGATATTGGTTGCAGCCATTGACGATGTTGCAGAGACAGTGAGTGTCAAAGCGGCAATTGAAAGTTTTCTGAACATTGCAGATCCTGTTTGTTGAAAAACTGGTTCCGCAATAGAGGGTGGATATGACAGCGAATTAACAGGAATGAATCAGATTTATGAAACACACCGAAACCGGTGTTTTACACAATTGCGCTGTCAGCCGGACTTTCGGATCAGGCGGGTTTGATACCGGAGAGGAAAACAAAATCCAGTGTGATTGTGCTGAATAACAAGCCGATCATGACATATTGAAACCGCTTGCGCTTAATATTCATCGCGATCAGGATAACAATAGTTTCCAGCAACAGGACAGCTGGCAGAACAATCATGCTCTCAACATCATGCTTGATAAATGCTGTACGGATTTGTTCGAAAGACTGCATACTGTTGATGAAAATAAAAAGCGCGAAAAGCCACTTCTTCCGAGAAAAGAAATAGGTCTCGTAGTCTCCGTATTCTTTAATATCATCTGGCGTCAGGGTAACGCAGATGAAAAACAGGCCGAAGACATAAAACAGCTCTAAGATATAAGTAACAAGGTCATAGGTCTTATCATTACTCTCAATGAGATAATCCCACCAGAACTGGATAATCCATAAAAACACCACCAGTATCCAGCCGACATGAATATAGGATATTTTATTCTTCGACGGATGCTGAATAAATTTGGAGGCGAAGACCAGCAGGCGCGACAGGCACAGGCTGATGCCCATGCCGTTAATGATGCGCATATGCGAAAAAATGTCAGCCTGACTGACAAGAATATCCGCCGCCATTGTCACGTCCCCCTCAGGATATGCATTTTTAAAGCCGCCGGTGATGTCCCCTCCGGCGGCTCCATTACAGCTTAGTAAATCATCAACTCGAATGATGCCGACATGGTCAGGAACAGCGCACCGAGAATGGACAGAATCAGACCGGTTCTGAAATGTTTCGATGCTTTAATGACATAGCCCTTGGCTGCGCCTTGCGCGGCATCGCTTTGTAAAGATGTGGTGAACAGAATTACCAGCAAGCCGATAAGCACAGTGAACGAACCCAGTGCGGTGAGCAGATCACAGATAAACAGTGTAAGATTGGTATTGGTCATTATAGCCTCGCCGGACAGATCACTAAATTATTATGGATCGTTATAAACTCTGCCTGCACTTGACAAGCCCGAAGATTTCACCGACGGCCGGAATTATGCAAACCTTTCCCGTTCTTCTGTTGAAGGACTGCAGCTCTTCCTGCTTTTACGAGAAAGTATAGGCCTCACCATAATTTGTGCGCTTTTCTGACATCATGCAGAAACAACACTGGTCTTATCTTGGTGATGTACGTTACAACACGTGCGTTATTAAGAAAAATGCACAAAGCATGAATAAAAATACGGAGGAGCGCTCAAGATGCATTATGCGCGTATTACCGAGCGTCTGAGCAATAAAGGCTCACATAAATGGGCTGTCCATATCCGCGCCCGCGAGATGAAAGCTGCAGGCGAAGATATTATCGAACTGACAATCGGCGAGCCGGATATTCCGACCCCTGCCGATATGATTGATGAAGCCGCCCGCTCCATGCGCGCAGGGCGCACCCGCTACACCAGCGGTCGCGGCGAGCCTTCGATCCTTGCTGCACTGTCGGAAAAATATTCCAAGCGTACCGGCCGCACGATCAGCAAACAGCAAATTCTCTGTTTTCCGGGCACCCAAAGCGCATTGGCGATTGCCATGCTGGGTCTGGCTGAAGATGGCGATGAGGTCATCACCACCAATCCGTGCTATGCCACTTATGAAGGCGTGATCAAAGCCACCGGTGCCACGCCGGTCTATGTGCCGGTCAGTGAGGCAAACGGTTTCCGCCTGCAGGCCGAAGATCTGGAAAAAGTAATCACCCCGCGCTCACGCGTTCTTCTGCTCAACAGCCCGCATAATCCGACCGGTGCCATGCTGAGCCGTAAGGAAATCGTGGCGATCGGTGAGGTTTGCCGCAAAC
>JAIRVW010000212.1 GCA_031253705.1 Brucellaceae bacterium | reverse complement strand
ATAAAGATCATCACCAGCAGGAACGTCGGAATGATCTGTAACAAACGGGAAAAAAGATAAGACAGCGAGGGCATAGCAGAAACTTTGCAAAGAATGCTGACATGCCGGTTCACAGTGCCTGCAGGCACTGCAAACAGACATGAAGCGAGCATATGAAAAAGCGGGACTGACCGGATGCGCTCCGGTCAGCACATACTGTCAGCCGTTATTTCTGCTTCCATGCAGAGGCGAAATCATTGATGCCGAGCGGTGTCTGCACATAGCCTTCAACAGATTTTGACAGAGCCGTTGAGAAAGGTGTCTCAAACAGGAACAGAAGCGGTGCCTCATCCGCGTAGATTTTCTGCATCTGCTCATACTGATCCTTACGTTTGGCCGGATCAGCTTCCGTATTTGAAGCCTCGAATAATGTGTTAAATTCCGCATTATTCCAGCCGGTACCAACGGATTGGCGGATATTATAATAGCCGAGCCAGCCGGTAACCTGTGCCGGATCATTAATATCATTCGCCCAGCCATAGGTGTGCAGATCGAATTCACCGGAACGGTTTTTTGCCCCGCGTGTCGGATTATCGACCTGTTCCACCACCAGCTTCACACCAAGCGGTGCCCACATTTGCTGCAAGGCAGTGAATAAGGTGGAATCCTCCGCACTGCCCGCCAATGTTGTCAGCTTAATTTCAAAACCGTTGCTAAAACCGGCCTCTTCCAGCAGAGCCTTGGCTTTCGCCAGATCATAAACATAGAGCGGCTGCGGCCCGTAATGCAGATTGGTGGATGCGGCCATAAGCGATGTCATCGGTGTACCGGCGCCATATGTAATCAGCTGAACCAATATATCCTTATTGGTCGCGTAATTCAGCGCCTGCCGCACACGCTTGTCGTGCAGCGGATTATCGCTGCCGTCCGCGCGTTTGGTACGGGTATTGATCGGTGCATAGACAATCCGGCTTGAAGGAAACAACTCGGCTTTAATCTGCGTCTGTGTATTCAGCTCAGCAACCCGTGAAAACGGAATAAATTCTGCTCCGTCAACCTCACCGGCCTGCAGTTTGAGAATGCGCGTCGCATCATCCGGAATAATCAGAAACTCCACCTCATCAAGATAAGGCAGCGCCTGCCCGTCTTCACCGGCACGCCAATAATTCGGATTGCGCTTGAAAACCATACGCGACCCCTGACTGCGCTCAGCCATAATAAACGGGCCGGAACCCGTCTGGCCTTTCAGGAAAAATGCACGTGATTTATCCTGATCGCTCTGTCCTTCCGCTTTGCTGAAGGCCGCTTTCGGTACAATTGCAGTGTTAAAACTCGCCAACACTGCCAGAAGTGTCGGATCAGGGTTTTTCAGGCTGATTGTAATCGTGTTGCCGTCAGCGCTTACTGCATCGACAGAGCCCAGCAGACCCGCCCACGGGCCAAGACTGCTGTCGCGCGCACGATCCAGTGAGAACACCACATCTTCACCGCTCAGCGGAGTACCATCCGAGAATTTCAGCCCTGCACGCAGATTCAGCACAATAGCCTTACCATCCGGCGAAACCGTGTAGTTTTCCGCCAAAGCCGGTACGATTTTTCCGTCACGATCATTGCGCAACAATGTTTCATAAAGACTGGTAACCAGCCAGATATCCGGATTTCGGTCAGCATAGACCGGATCGATAACAGTACTGTCATCGTAGCGCGCAAAGATCATCTTACCGCCGCGCTCTGCTGCCTGAACTGCGGGAGCAAAACTGCCGCAAACAAAAGCTGCTCCCAATAACAGCGCTGTCCATTTCCTCATGCTGACCTCCCAGTCGGTGATCCGTCTGTTGCAGGAGTACAGTCAGCTGCCGATTCATTGTCGACAAACTGACTATGAAACGCTATGCATCAGGCGAAACTATATTAGCCTATCTAAAGTTTTGAGCCATTTTTAACGAATACAGGATAAAAACTTTAGTTACACTAAAGTATGTTGGCGAATGCGAGTCAAGTGGAAACCAATATGAAGCCGAAAGAAACTACCGGACAAAGCCCATCTGATGTTCAGGAAAGCCTTGGCACATTGTTGCGCCAGCGCCGCAAAGCCATCGGCATGACCATGAAAGATGTCGCTCAGCAGGCGGGACTGACAGAAGGCTTTATCAGCCAGATTGAGCGTGGCATTTCAACACCGTCCCTGATGACGCTCTATAATGTGGCCAATGCGCTCGGCACCAGCATTGATAGTTTTCTCAAGCAACCGCCACCGCACGAACATTCAATTGTCTCCCGCGCAGCAACCCGCCAGACATATAATATTGAATCGCCGGAACGCGTTTATGAACTGATCGAACATGGTTTTCCCGGTGCGCAGCTCACCGGTTGCATCACCCATGTACCGGTCGGTTATACCTCAGAAATGACCACGCATGAGGGCGAAGATTTTCTTTATCTGATTGAAGGTGAGCTGGTTTATGAGATTAACGGTAAAGAATATCATCTGAAAGCCGGTGATACGCTGCATTTTCCGTCATCCCTGCCCCATCGCGCCCGTAATGTCGGTACAGTCAGTGCACGTGAATTATGGGTGGGCACAACACCGGTATTTGCCCATAAAGATAAGAAATAAAATCACCGCTCCGGTGTCAGACACACAGCTGCGCCTCCCTGCGGGATGCCCTGAACAACATACGTGTATAATCACTTTGCATGGCACCGGCGCGCAGTTCCTCTCGCGTCAGTGTTTCAACACAAGCCGCATTGCGCATCACCATCAGCCTGTCGCACATATAAGATATGACCGCGAGATCATGGCTGACAATGATAAATGTCAGATTGAGTTCCTGACGTAATCTGTTGAGAAGATTTAAAATCTCAGCCTGAACGGAAACATCAAGCGCCGATGTCGGCTCGTCCAGCAACAAAACTTCAGGGGAAAGTGCCAGAGCACGGGCAATAGCCACACGCTGGCGCTGCCCGCCGGACAATTCATGCGGGTAGCGAAAACGGTGTGCCTCGTTCAAGCCGATCATTTCAAGCAATTCGACAACCCGCTCCTCGGGATGCGCCAGCCGGTTGATATACATCGGCTCGGCAATCGCCTGCCCGATAGTATAACGCGGATGCAAGGATGCGTAAGGATCCTGAAACACCATTTGCACAACCGGCACCAGCTCTTTGCGACGGGCTGTCGCTATATTCAATCCTGCAATATCAATTCGTCCGTCCCAGTCGCGGTTCAGCCCCATAATCGTGCGCAGGATTGTCGACTTGCCTGAGCCGCTTTCGCCGACAAGGCCAAAGCTCTCGCCCTTTTTCACCTGTAAATCAACATTGCGCACTGCGAGCATATCACCGAAACGCACATTCAGCCCGTCGATTGCAATCATGATCCCGCCCCCGCCCATTGTGCATTGCGCTCCAGTACCGGCAGCGGTGTCAAAGGCCCGTCAATGCTTGGCAGGCAGGCCAGCAGCCCGCGCGTATAAGGATGCTGCGCCTGATGCAACTGACCCGCTAGCAATGTCTCCACAATCGCACCGGCATACATCACCAATATCCGGTCGCAAAAGCGCGCAACGAGATTGAGATCGTGGCTGATAAAAATCAGCCCCATCCCGCGCCTGCTGACCAGTTCATCCATAATATCCAGCACCTGTGCCTGTACACTGACATCGAGTGCCGAGGTCGGCTCATCGGCAATCAGCAGTTCCGGCTCCCGCACCACCATCATGGCAATCATTACCCGCTGTCCCATGCCGCCGGACAATTCATGCGGATAGAGATCAAACACCCGTTCCGGCGCTCTGATATGCACCGTCTCTAAGATTTCCAGTGCTTTTTTACGTCTTATCGCGCGTGATAATGAAGGATTGCCGATATAAAGGGCTTCAGTGATCTGCTTACCGATCCGCATAACCGGATTGAGTGAAAATTTGGGATCCTGCAGGATCATGCCCATGCGACCGCCGCGCAATCCGCGACGTACAGATGCAGAAGCCGTCAGCAGATCAATGTCCTTAAACTGCATGACAGCCGCAGACACACGGGCATAGCTTGGCAGGACACCCATAATCGCACGGCTGGACAAGCTCTTGCCGGAGCCGCTTTCGCCCACGATACCCAGCTTCTCCTGCCCCACGGTAAAGGAAACGCCTTTCACAGCCTCGGTATATCCGCCGCCCTCTGACGGAAAGCCAATCCGCAAATTTTCTACACGTATTAAAGCTGTCACATGCGCCTCCGTAAATGCGGGTCAAGCAGATCGCGCATCGCATCACCCAGCAAATTAAAACCAAGGCTGACCATAAAAATCGCACAGCCGGGAAGCGTGGCGACCCACCATTGATCAAAGATGAATTTACGCCCTGTCGAGATCATTGCGCCCCATTCCGGCAAGGGCGGCTGTGCACCAAGCCCGATAAAGCCAAGACCGGCTGCGGTGAGAATAATACCTGCCATATCCAGCGTCATGCGCACGATCACAGATGACATGCACATAGGTATAATATGCCGGAAAATAATGCGCATTTCCGACCCGCCCGCGAGACGCACCGCATTAATATAATCACAGTCCCGCACCACTAAGGCCTCTGCCCGCGCCAGACGCGCATAAGGCGGCCATGCCGTCAGCGTAATCGCCAATGCTGCATTGACAATACCGGGACCGAGCGCCGCCACGAATGCCAAAGCCAGAAGCAATTTCGGCACGGCGAGAAACACATCGGTAATGCGCATGAAAATTGCATCCAGCCAGCCGCCGAATGTACCCGCCATGGCGCCGATCATCAGTCCGATCGGCGCAGATGTCAGCACAACCAATCCGACAATCAGTAAAGTCAGACGGGAACCATAGATAATACGGGTGAAGATATCGCGCCCGAGTTCATCCGTGCCAAACCAGTGTGCCTGATCGGGCGGCAGAAGACGATGCGCTAAATCCGGCAGATAAGGATCATAAGGTGCAATCAGCGGTGCGAATAATGCAGAAGCAATCAATACACAGATGATCAACAAGCCCAGCATACCCAGACGATTTTTAGAAAACCGTCCGGCGAACTGCCGGAACTGACTGTAACGGGAGTGCCATAGGCGGCGGCTGTCTGCGAAACGCATTTGTGTGACTGTCATGATGTGTCCCGCCCCGTTATCGCTTAAGACCTGAACGCGGATCCAGCACACGATAAAGCATGTCGGACAGCATATTCAGACAAATGAAAACGGAGCCGATCAGCACGGTGCCCCCGAGCACTGCATTGACATCCGCACGAAAAAGCGAAGATGCCAGATAATTGCCGATACCAGGCCATGCAAAGATCGTCTCAATCAGAACAGAGCCTTCCAGCAAGCCGCCATAAGACAGTGCAATCACTGTTACCAGCGGGATGGCCCCGTTGCGCAAGGCATGGAGCATCACTGTCCGGTATTCCGTTGCCCCTTTCAGACGGGCTGTCAGCACATATTCCCGTGTCAGCTGATCAAGCATCATCGAGCGCGTCATGCGGGAAATATAGGCCAGACTGTAATAGCCGAGCAGCAATGCCGGCAGAATAATATGGCTTAACGCGTTGCGGAAAACCTCCTGCTCACCGGCCAGCAAAGAGTCAATCAGGATTGAACCGGTGACCGGCGTCACCACTCCCTGATAAAAGACATCCACCTGCCCCGGCCCTGAAACCCAGTCGAGCTTAAAGTAAAAAACATACAGCCCGACCAGCCCCAGCCAGAATATCGGCACCGAATAGCCGATCAGTCCGATGATGCGGATCAGCTGATCCGGCCATTGATTATGCCAATAGGCTGACGCAATCCCCATCGGCACACCAATCACCGTGCCAATCAGCAGGCCGAGTGTTGCCAGTTCCAGTGTCGCAGGGAAAAATCCGGCAAGATCCTTCAGTACCGGCCGGTTGGTAACAAAAGACGTGCCGAAATCGCCCTGCACAATCTTTCCTGCATAGGATAAAAACTGCTGCCAAAGCGGCTGATCCAGTCCCATTTCCAGAAAGACCCGCTGATAGACCTCTTCGCTGGCCTTCTGACCAACCACCGATAAAACCGGATCAATCGGCACCACACGGCCGATGAAGAATGTCAGCGCTAACAGGCCGAGCACTGTCACAGCAATAGTTGCCAGCCATGACAGGATCTGACCGGAAATGCTCAATAATCGGGTGGTGAAAGCTGCAGCCATCAAACCGCTCCGCATAATTTAAAACGGGGAAAGAAAGCCGGAGCGAAGAGCACTCTCGCCTGCTCCGGCAGAACTCAGTTCGCTATTTCGTTACATTCCAATAGCGGTCGTCAGAGAAGGTTTGCCCCAGCACCAGCCCTTTGACATCCGAGCGGATTGCCACCTTACGCACCTGCTGGAACATATACAGAAACGGGGATGTATCCGTATGCGTTTTCTGCAGCTTTTCATACATCCCGCGGCGTTTATCCGTGTCCTGTTCACGCACGGCGGCCATGGCGTCCTGCGACAGCTGTCCGGCATCCCAGCCGAAGCGATCCGACAAACCGTCGGAGCCATCAGGCGCATCTTTTTTATTCACGGCAAAGGCTTTGGCATTGGAATGCGGATCAGGATAATCCGGCCCCCAGAGGCCGAACCAGATATCAAGGCTGGCCGAACGATAGCGCTCTAGCCATTGCTGACCATCCACCACTTCCAGATTCAGCTTCACACCGGCCTGCGCCATCGTCGCCTGTATGGCTTGCGCAAAATCCGTATAAGGTGGCGTATTCCAGACAACGGAATCCAGTGTGAATTCGCCGGAAACACCGGCCTCACTCAACAGGGCTTTGGCCTTTTCAATATCAAGATTATAGGGCTTGTAATCCGTTGCACCCAAAAATCCGGCCGGTACGAGTGTCTGATGTACCTCCATTGTCCCGCGCGAGATTGTATCAACAATACCCTGATAATCGACGAGATATTTCAGTGCCTTAACCACTTGCGGCTTGGCCAGATATTCATTGCGGACATTCAGCCCCATATAATAGATTGTACCGGAACGGCTGTTCACGACCTGAACGCCTGAATTGGCGTCCAGCGCACTGAAATCATCAGGTCCCAGCTTATTGGCAATATCAATATCGCCCTTTTCGAGCAGCAATCGTTGTGCCGCACTCTCAGGAATATGCTGCAGGAAAATCCGTTCAACCACCTGCCCGTCTTTTGCCACTTCACCGCTGAAATTCGGATTACGGGTCAGAAGAATGGATTGTTTCGGCTCCCAGCGTTTCAGCATATAGGGGCCGGAACCGGCAGAATTCTCCGCCTTCAGCCATGCATTGCCAAAATCACCATTCACTTCGTGCTCCTGCACGAGTTTGGAATCGACAATGCCGCCGACATAGGAGGACAGGCAGTAGTAGAAAAACGACGGCGCGTAAGTATCGGCAATCTCTATTACCAGGGTCTGATCATCTGGTGCCTTGATCCGGTCTTTAACATTTTCCGGTGTAAAACCGAATTGCGTCAGGATAAAAGCCGAGCGCGATTTCATCGCCACAACGCGACGTAATGAATATTCAGCATCTTTCGCAGTTACCGGATTACCGGACGCAAATTTCATATCCGGACGCATTTTGAATGTATAGGTTTTACCGTCTGCAGAGACATCCCAGCTGGCAGCCAGAACACCAATAATCTGACTTGGGTCCTCCGGCGCAAAACTCACCAGAGGCTGGTAAATCTGGTTGGCTGTCAGAACTCCGCCGACTTCAGACACCTCACCCGGATCAAGGGTAATGACATCATCAATGGCATCGGCAACAACCAAAGTGTTTTTGGGCGTTACGGCGAGAGCAGAAACACTGGTCAGCGTTAAACCAACCAGCGCACCGGTAAATATTTTAAATATCCGCACATATGCCTCCATTATAGGCGGACAGTTTTTACTGTTTACCGCCGAACCCCTGATTTTTTTACTGAAGGTCTAAGACAATGCTCCCCGCTGACAGGGATCATGGCCTCAGCTTGTTGTCATGCTGAGAAGCCGCACAAAGTTTTACTTGCTTTTTAGCACTCAGCTCTTGTGTTAGCTTTTATGCCTTATGCTCATTATAATGATTTATGCACTTTCACCGGTCTTCCCTCCGGTTCTGCAAATCCGTAACCGCTTTCAGTTCTGATCACCGTTGCAAACAATAAACTTTAGCCAGACTAAAGTTTATTGTTGTGGCTTGTCAAGCAGCCTTCAGTACTTTTTGGCTGTGCCATACATCTTAATTTAAGAGCAAAAATATCCGGCAATTTATTGCCATGATACTCTCCTGCAACATATTGATTTTTATCAGTTAAACTCCCTATTTCTGCGTTTTTACAAGCATCCCGATACGGCACTGTCTTCAGGTCTAACTCTGGAGATAGCAATGACAATAAAAACAATCCTGTTCAGTTCCGCCGCAACACTTCTCGCCCATTCCTCAGCTTTCGCTGCCGATGCAGTCATCGCGCCGGAGCCTGAAGCCGTTGAATATGTCCGTGTCTGCGATGCCTATGGTGCCGGTTATTTCTATATTCCGGGCACTGAAACCTGTTTGCGCATTCATGGCCATGTCCGTTACGACTTAACCGGCGGCGATGATGTTTATGGCCGTGGTTTCGATTTCCGTGACGGTAAATATTATGCCAAGAGCAACAAACGTGACACTTATGAAGGCATGGCACGCTTCACTCTGCGGTTCAGCACGGCATCCGAGACTGAACTCGGCACACTGAAATCTTATGCGGAAACACGCTTTCAGTGGAAAGACGGCAAGGATGACAAATCCACCGGTAGCTTGCGCTTCGGTTATATGCAGCTCGGCGGCTTGCGTGTCGGTCTCGATGAATCCGCTTTTGTCACCTTCCCCGGTTATCTCGGCAATGTCATGAATGATGATGTGATCCTTGCCGGTGGTTACCGTACCGGCCTGATCAGCTATACATTTACCGGTGAAAACGGCGTATCCGCGATCCTCTCCCTTGAACAGGGCGGCAACAGCGATATTGATAGTGTACCGTCTGACTGGACCGGCAAAAAATGGGGTGCCACTATTAAAGACTACACCCCGCATGTGGTCGGCGGCTTACGTTTTGCACAGGGCTGGGGCTCAATTGCGGCTGTTGCAGCCTATGATGCCTATAATAAAGAATGGGCAGGTAAAGTCCGTGGTGATCTGACAATTACGGATCAGTTCTCTGTCTGGGCAATGGGTGGTTATAAATCCAATAAGGATAATTACGTCAACGTCCTGAATGATGATAATCAGGTCATCGGCCAAATCCGCGCTATCAGCAGCTTCTACGGCACATGGGGCGGCGACTGGGCTGTCTGGGGTGGTGCAGCCTATAAGCTCACTGATCAGGCCGTGCTGAATGGTCAGCTTGCCTATGATGCGACCAAGACATTTGCAGCAACAGCCAATGTGGCTTACGAACTGGTTCCGGGCTTTACCGTCACTCCGGAAGTCTCATACACTCAGTGGAAAGATAAAAAATCTATTCAGAACGGCAAAGATGCGGTTCAGGGTATGGTCCGCTTCCAGCGCAGCTTCTGATAGCGGTGAACAACAAATAGCCGGTTAGTTTCAGCGAATTGCAGATCATTGATACTGATGCTTCAATGATCTGCCTCAAATAACGCAGAAGGACTGCGCTATTATAATGACACACTGACCTCCGGTCATTAACAGGCAAACGGCGGGTGAAAGCCCGCCGTTTTTTTATGAAAGCATTTCCAGAAAAAGCAGGAACCGCTCTGTCAGACTTCAGCCCTGCGAAGGCGCGAAACGGGCGACCAGCGCATGACTGTCACCGCTATAGGTCAGACGCACATAAGTCACCGCCTGCCCCGCATTCCACGTCTGACGCTCAATCACCAGACAGGCCGCACCAACCGGAATACCCAGCGTTGCCGCCACATTTTCATCCGCCGCAACAGCACGGATTGCGTGTTGCGCATTGCTCCACGGCACGCAGGCCACCAGCCACGGGCTCGGTGACTGTTTGGAGAAATCCGTTAGCGCGGCATCCGGTACAGCCAGCAG
>JAIRVW010000133.1 GCA_031253705.1 Brucellaceae bacterium | reverse complement strand
ATTTGCGTGAATTTCTGATGGATTCCCGTGTCATCGAATGGCCGAAAGCCATCTGGTATCCGATCCTGTTCGGTATTGTTCTCAATACCCGACCGAAGAAGTCCGGTGCGCTTTATGATCGTATCTGGAACCGTGAGCGTAATGAATCACCTCTGCGCACTTTCACCCGCTCGCAGAGCGATCAGCTTGGCGCCCGCCTGTCCGATCTCGGCAATGTGGTTGTGGACTGGGCAATGCGCTACGGTCAGCCTTCCATTGAAGATGTGCTGACCCGCCTGCGCGAACAGGGTTGCACACGCATTGTCGCCTTCCCGCTCTATCCGCAATATTCCTCTTCCACCACCGGCAGCGTGAATGAAAAACTCAATGACGCGCTGAACAAGCTGCGTTTTATGCCAGCTGTGCGCACCATTCCGTCCTATCAGAATGCACCGGTTTATGTTGATGCGCTGGCACGCTCGATTGAAGAGCATATTGCCAAGCTCGATTTTGATCCGCAGGTCGTGGTTGCCTCCTATCACGGTATTCCGCAGAGCTATGCGCGCCGCGGCGATCCTTATCCGCAGCAGTGCCTTGAAACCACGCGTTTGCTGCGTGAGCGTCTCGGCTGGGATGAAAACAAGCTGATCAGCACCTTCCAGTCACGCTTCGGCCCTGAGGAATGGTTGCAGCCCTATACGGATAAAACCATTGAGGAAATGCCGAAAAACGGCATCAAGTCCGTGGCTGTCTTCAATCCGGGTTTTGTGTCCGACTGCCTTGAAACCGTTGACGAAATCGGCAATGAAGCAGCGGAAGCCTTCCATGAAAATGGCGGCGAACATTTCAGCCATATCCCGTGCCTGAATGATACGGAACTGGGTATGCGTGTGATTGAAGACCTCGTGCGCCGCGAATTGCAGGGCTGGGTCTGATATAAATTGATTTTACCATCATTATTTCCGGCATTTTAAAAAGGAAACAGAATGGAATTCGGAGCAAATATTGCCCTGCTGATTTTAGCCGCAGTGGTTATTTTCACGCTTTATGCCGGCATTAAAATTGTGCCGCAGGGCTCTAATTTTACCGTTGAGCGCTTTGGCCGTTACACCCGCACTTTGTCGCCGGGTCTCAATATGATCGTCCCGTTCTTTGACCGTATCGGCGCGCGCCTCAATATGATGGAACAGGTACTCGACGTCCCGACACAGGAAGTCATTACCCGCGATAACGCCACCACTTCTGTGGATGCTGTGGCCTTCTTTCAGGTACTGAATGCCGCACAGGCTGCCTATCAGGTTTCCGATCTGCAATATGCAATCCTCAACCTGACCATGACGAATATCCGTACGGTTATGGGTTCGATGGATCTGGATGAGCTGCTCTCCAACCGCGACACCATCAATGATCGTCTGCTGCGCGTACTGGATCAGGCTGCACATCCGTGGGGCATCAAGATCACCCGCGTTGAGATCAAAGACATCAACCCGCCGAAAGACCTGATTGATTCCATGGCGCGTCAGATGAAAGCCGAGCGTGACAAGCGTGCGCAGGTTCTGGAAGCGGAAGGTGACCGTAATGCGCAGATTCTGCGCGCTGAAGGTCTGAAACAATCGCAGATTCTCGAAGCGGAAGGTAAGCGCGAAGCCGCCTATCGTGAGGCGGAAGCCCGTGAACGTCTGGCCGAAGCGGAAGCCAAGGCGACAACCATGGTATCCGAAGCGATTGCGCAGGGTGACGTGCAGGCGCTGAACTACTTCGTTGCACAGAAATATACTGATGCCCTGTCTGAAATGGCTTCGGCTAAAAACCACAAGATCATCATGATGCCGCTTGAAGCCTCGTCGCTGATCGGCACTTTGGGTGGTATTGGCGCCATTGCCAAAGAAGTTTTCGGCAATAATTCCGGTTCGGATGCCGGCGGCGATCAGACCGCACAGTCCGCAGCACCACGCAAAGCACCTGCGAAAGCAGCGCCTGCACGCAGTGAAGGCACCACGCGCAGTGGTTCCGCTGACTATGTTGCTGTGCCGAACCACATCATCGGCAACCGCGTTCCGCCTGCAGGATCACGGTAATGCCGGAGCTTTTCGCAGCATTGGGCGTATGGAACTGGGTCGTTCTCGGCCTTGTTCTGTTGTTTCTTGAGCTGGTAACGCCGGGCTTTTTCCTGATCTGGATCGGTCTGGCAGCACTGGCAACCAGCCTGTTTGCTTTTACCGGTCTCAGCTTCATCGCAAGCTGGCAGATGCAGTTGCTGCTCTTTGTTATCCTGTCGGTGATTTTTGTGCTGATCGGGCGCAAATATTTCAATCCGCGCTCACAAAACAGCGACGAGCCGCTGCTCAACCGCAGAGCTGATCAGCTGATCGGTATGCGCACAACGCTGGAAGAGCCGATTGTCAACGGCCATGGCCGCGCCCGTTTTGACGATACGCTGTGGCGTATTACCGGCCCCGATCTTCCTGCCGGTACAACAATCATTGTCCGGAAATATCTCGACGGATTGTTGCAGGTTGAGGAAATCCAATAAACAAAAAGGCGGCTGAAAAGCCGCCTTTTTATTGTCCGTTCAAAATCGTTTTATGCAACACCGGCATGCAACAGGTCGTGGAAATGCACCAGCCCGACCGGACGGTTGCCTTCCGTTACAATCACCGCACCGATCCGTGCTTCATTCAGCAGTGCCAGTGTTGAACCAAGCAACTGGTCAGGACTGACCGTCTTCGGCGTACGGGTCATAATATCATCGACCTTCAATGTCGCCATCGGACGATCCACATTGCGCGTCAGATCACCGTCGGTGAGGATACCGGCCAGAGTGCCGTCTTCATTTTCAATAATCACACAACCGAAATGCTTATGGGAATGAATGCGCATGGCTTCCGGCATCGGTGTACCGATTTTGACCAATGGCAGCTCATCACCGCGATGCATCACATCTTTCACATGCGACAGGCTGGCGCCCAGTGAGCCGCCCGGATGGAAGACGCGGAAATCACTGGCGGTAAAGCCGCGTCTTTCCAAAAGCGCCAGCGCCAATGCATCGCCGACCGCCAGCTGCATCAGCGTCGACGTCGTCGGTGCCACACCATGCGGGCAGGCTTCAGCCACTTTCGGCAACAATAACAGCACATCAGATTCACGGCCGAGCGTGGAATGTTCGCCGGAAGTCAGCGCAATCATCGGTACTTTGAAACGACGGGAATAGCTGACAATGCCTTTCAGCTCCGCAGTCTCCCCTGACCATGACAGCGCCAGAATAACATCATCGCTGTTGATCATGCCAAGATCACCGTGATTGGCTTCAGCAGCATGAACAAAAAATGCAGGCGTACCGGTTGAGGCAAAAGTTGCCGCCAACTTGGAACCGATATGGCCGCTTTTGCCGATACCGGTAACAACAACACGACCCTTCATCGCAGAGATCGTCTGAACCGCACGTTCAAACGGTTCCGCAAGTCCGTTCTGCAACGCATCTTCAAGCGCACTCATTCCGGCCTTTTCAACGGCGATTGTATTCAGGGCGGAGCGGATAGCGGGGCTGTGACTGCTCAATGGATCTCTCTCACTTCATTCATCCGGCTTATTGACCACTGTTATATAGAAACCGGAGCGGCATTCTGCAAAACTTAAATCAGAGGTAAAACTTATCCATCCGGCTGTCCAGAGATTACAGCGCCTGCTCTCCCCTGTATTATTAAAGCACTTTATAAAACACGAGTGAAAAAGCTGAATAAAGCCAGTCTATTACCGCGAAAGAAACCTTGTATTAACCATGATCATTTACCGTCCTGAGACAAGCCTGCCCTATGCGGGCATTGTTCGACACATACTCAGATGCTCATTCAGCTTTCGGCGGAACGATGAACAAAACAGCCAATACGGGTCCTTTTACCCCGCGCCCGCTGTGCAGACTGCATCAGGCAGCGCTGCTGGCAGGCGTTGTGCTGTTTGCTGTAACCGTCTCTGCGCAGGCGCAAACCCTGCCCTCAGCCGCACAAAATGCTGCAATTGCCGAGACACTTGAACAAATTCCCGATACAGGCGGCACGAGTTTTGATGCCAATGGCCGTATCATCACGCAGGATGTGGCAAATCCCGCCATTCCTGCAACACGTCCGGCGCCGGATAATCCGGCGCTGCCTTTGACGGACGATACCAGCGGATTGCGCACCGGTCCTGCAGATGCAGGCAGAGCCATGCGTGAGGGGCGTGAGAATATGCCGGAAGGCTCGGTTGACGGTCGTCCCCGTGCACCTTTTCAGGCTGACCCGTTTGAGCCGCAAGGCATTCGCGCCGGTAGTTTTATCCTGCGCCCGTCGCTGGATCAGGGTATTCGCGCCACCAGCAATGCCGATAACAGTGCTTCCGGCAGCAGCGGCGTCCTGTCTGAGACTGCGTTGCGTCTCAATGCGCGCTCTGACTGGGCAAGCCATCTGGCAACGCTGGATGCGACCGGCATTTTCGAGAAAAACCTGTCCGGCCAATATGTTTCCAATCCGCGCGGGCAGATCGATGCCGCCTTGCGGCTGGATATGAGCGATGACACACGCCTGAATTTCGGCCTCGGCTATTCGGTCAACCGTGAGGATGCTTCCGATCCGAACGGGATCAGCGCAGCACGCACCCGTCCGCTGGTGCAAAATCTGAATGCAAGCGCCGGTGTTGAACGTGATATCGGCAAAATTTTTGCCAGCGCTGTCGCCCGCGTCAATAATACCCGTTATAGCAAAGCCAAGCTTTTCAACGGCGATCAGCTGGATCAGAGTGACCGCAATAATACCTATGTCAGCATGACATTGCGCGGCGGTTTTGAACTCAGCGCCATGATTCGCCCTTTTGCGGAAGTGGAAGTCGGCCGTCGTTTTTATCAGAATGATAATGGTCTGGATCGCAATGCCAATCAGCTTGGCCTGCGTACCGGTCTGCAGATTAATACCGGTGAGAAACTCAATGGTGAGTTTTCTGTCGGCTATATCGGTGCTCGCAGTGAAGATGACCGGTTGCGCGATACCGGCGGTCTGTCGCTGGATGCAGCCATGAACTGGTCACCGCAGCGCGGCACTGATGTACAGCTCGGTCTGCGGACATTCCTCGACAGCAGCCCTGATATCGGCGGCAACTCGTCCATCCTCTATCTGGCCAATATTAATGTTACCCGCATGATCCGTGCGGATCTCAGCCTCAATGCCCGTTTGGACGCCTCTGTGCGCAATAACCGTGATGACAGCGGTACTGATTACGGCATGGGCGCGGAAGTTGGTGCAACCTACTGGTTCAACCGTTTCTTCGGTGTGGATGGCAAACTGCGCCATGAATTCGTCAACAGCGATGTCGCCAGCCGCAAATATAGCAGCAACAGCGTCTATCTCGGCGTCAAACTGCGCCGCTGATAAAACCAGATACAATAAAAAAGCCGGTCAATGACCGGCTTTTATTTTATTAAGACAATTTGATCGTTTTCAGCAATTCATCAATGCTGACTTCAACCAGCGGGCGGATATCATGACGCCACAGGGCAAAAGCCACGTTAGCCTGAATGAAGCCTTCTTTAGAACCGCAGTCAAATGTACGGCCCTGATAGTTAAAGCCGTAGAAATCCTGATCTTTCGCCAGTTTCAGCATGGCATCAGTCAGCTGAATTTCATTACCGGCACCTTTTTCCTGTTTGCTCAGCAGTTCAAAGATTTCGGGCTGCAGAATATAACGGCCATTGATATAGAGATTTGACGGTGCAGTGCCTTTGGCTGGCTTTTCAACCATCTGGTTGATTTCAAAGCCATTGCCGATTGCTTTACCTTTACCGACAATACCGTATTTATGCGCTTCTTCCGGATCACATTCCTGCACGGCAATCACATTGCCGCCGGTCTGTTCGTAAAGCTCAACCATTTCTTTGAGGCAGCCTTTTTTCGACTGCATCACCATATCCGGCAGTAACAGAGCGAAAGGCTCATTACCGACGATCTCACGGGCACACCAGACGGCATGGCCAAGACCAAGCGGCACCTGCTGACGGGTAAAGCTGGTGGTACCAGGCTGCGGTTGCAATTCCTGCATATGGTTCAGCTCATTGAGCTTACCACGCTCCTGCAACGTTGTATAAAGCTCAACCTGAGCATCAAAATAATCTTCGATCACAGCCTTGTTGCGGCCGGTCACAAAAATCAGATGCTCAATACCCGCTTCGCGCGCTTCATCCACCACATACTGAATGACCGGCTTGTCCACGACAGTCAGCATTTCTTTCGGTACCGACTTGGTCGCTGGCAAGAAACGTGTCCCCAGTCCGGCGACAGGAAAAACTGCTTTGCGGATTTTTTTAACTGAACTCATGTCACTTCCCGTAATATCCGGTTTCAACTCTGATCACAGAACCAAAGCCACCGGCCGTTCTTTGCACAGACAAGCCTGTAACCGTGGTCGCATTCAAGGCCTGATTATAAATGCCATTACAGCCAAATTATAAAAAAAGCCCTGCATTATCTAAAAGTTACAGTCACATTTCATGTGCGATTATTAACGGAGTTGAGTATCGCTCCGTACAGACAAAAACTTCTTCATATGCCGTTCATTTATACCGCGCTATTGCAGATCATGAACAAGGACACATATTCAGGCAACAATCTGACAGATAGTCACTTACACGGTCTTAACAAGGATTTTACCGGTTCTTAATCCGGAAACTGCATGGTAAACTAAATGCTAACTTCCGTATGGCATAAAGAATGAACTTAGAGCATCTCCGGAAAAAATGTGAAAGCAATTTGCGGAACATGATGCGCATAAAGACAGACAGCCAGAGCATTTTCATGCGTTCAACTGAAACGGAAGATGCTCTCAGATTTTTATTCAGGGAGAAAAGCATGCTTCGAACCCAAATTTTCAGCCGCCGCCTGTGGAAGACCGCTGCAACAGCAGCTTCTGCCGTTGCCCTGTCGCTTATTTTGTCGACCGGTTATGCTTCCGCCGACGCACAATTTCGTAAATGGGTTTCAAGCTTCCGTCCTGTTGCCTTGCAAAACGGTATTGCTCCAGCCACTTTTGACCGTGCCTTTGCAGGCGTGAATGATATTGACCCTGAAGTTCTGCAAAAAGCCAATTATCAGCCTGAATTCACCTCTCCGGTCTGGGAATATATTGACAACCGCGTCAATGAACACTCGATCGGCACGGGTCAGGCAATGGCGCGCAAATGGGGCAAAGTACTTGCCGCCATTGAAAAGCAATATGGTGTCGACAAAAACGTGCTGCTGGCCATCTGGTCGATGGAAACCGGCTATGGCGAAATGATGCAGCGTCCGGATGTGATGCGCGATGCGATCCGCTCGCTGGCAACACTGGCCTATGCTGACCAGCGCCGTGCAAAATATGCCCGCACCCAGCTGATTGCCGCCATGAAAATTCTCCAGACCGGCGATATTGACCGCGGACATCTGAGCGGTTCATGGGCTGGTGCCATGGGGCACACACAGTTCATCCCAACCAGCTATCAGGCCTATGCGGTTGATTTTGACGGCAACGGCAAACGCGATATCTGGAATTCCGTACCGGATGCTCTGGCAACCGCCGCCAATCTGCTGCGCAAGAGCGGCTGGGAACCAGGCCGCACATGGGGCTATGAAGTGGTTCTCCCTGCTTCCGGCAAGTTCCCGTCCGGCAGCCTGAGCATTGCTGACTGGCGCCGTATGGGTATTGTGCGTGCCAATGGCCGCCCGTTCCCGAGCGATGCGGAAAAAGCCACGCTGAAAGTGATGGACGGCCGCAGCGGCCCTGCCTTCCTGATGACCAAGAACTTCTTCGTCATCAAACGCTATAATAATGCGGACAAATATGCGCTCGGCGTTGGTCTGCTTGCTGACCGTGTAGCCGGCTATCAGGGTTTGGTGCAGGACTGGAACCGTCCTTTCACACCGATTACCATGAAAGAGCGTGAAGAACTGCAGGGACACCTGCGCGCGCTTGGCTATTATGACGGCAATATTGACGGCAAAATCGGTTCCAGTTCACGCAAAGCCATTGAAGCCTTCCAGCAACGCAACGGCCTGCAGGCCGACGGTCATCCGAGCAAGGAAGTCCTGAGCGTTCTGCGCCGCCGCTAAACACATAACAACATTCAGGCCGGTCAGTCCGGCCTGAATTTTTTCTTCCGGCGGAGAGCAAGAGACAAACGAATACCGGTGATGGATAAACAGACAAAATCACAGAACAAACTTGTATCGGCGCGCTATAGCCGGATCACTTTTGCTGTCTTCACTGGTGTCACCGGTTTTATCTCCCTTCCCGCTTCCGCACCGGCGCAGGAACCTTCCGTTCAGCTGGCACAGCAATATCCGCCGCAGCAAAAACGCCGAACATTATTCGATATGTTATTCGGCAATTCCCGCCAGCAACCACAGCAAAATACAATACAGCCTCCCGTACAGCAACAGCCGCGCCGCTCCACTGCTCCGGTGAAGAAAAAGCCAGTTGTTGCTAAACCGAAACCTGCCATTATTGCCCCGCAGCAACCGGAAATCATTGCCAAAAATCCGGATGCAGCCAGGATTCTGGTGATCGGTGACTTTATTGCAGGTGGTCTGGCGGAAGGTCTAACGGAAACTTTTGCTGAAGCACCGGAGTTGCAGGTTATCAACCGCACCAATGGTTCCTCCGGTTTTGTCCGTCAGGATTATTACAACTGGAGCAAGGAACTGCCGGCCATTCTGTCAGAACAGAAGCCTGCGGTTATCGTCATGATGATCGGTGCCAATGACCGCCAGACGCTGACACAAAAAAGCGTCAGCCTTGCGCCCGACAGCGATGAATGGAAACAGCTCTACCAATCCCGCGTTGATGAATTTCTGCAAGTTACCGCTAAATCCGGCACACCGGTTGTCTGGGTT
>JAIRVW010000130.1 GCA_031253705.1 Brucellaceae bacterium | reverse complement strand
CATGATGCAGAACATATTACGGAAGCGCTTGAGATCGGCTGTATGTTCGTCCTGCCACGGTGAGTTGCCGGTGCCCTGCATCTCGGCGATCTTACCGCTATAATACCACTGCAGGGCAGCATAGGTTGCCGCGCCGTTGGCGATGTCATTCACTTCTTTGTTCGGGTCAGGATACATTGTCGGCTGCACAACCTGTAAGGCTGCATAAACATCAACAGCATCTTCCTCGGGGCCGGTGGACGGCAATTGCAATTCGCCGATCAGCGCATGGCCGAATTCATGCATGAGAATACTTTGTACGAGCCCCATATAGACGGAGATCAGGCGCACTGTGTCATTGCCGAATTCCGGCAGCGGGCCTGCACCCGGCGTGGAGGCATCCACGCCAGAGCCTGAAGATGTTGTGGAGGTATCCACGCCAGAGCCGGCTGCTCCGGTGCTGTCTGTTTTCGAGCGGGGTGGCAGCTGCGTATTCAGGTTGGAATCAATGTTGAAGCCGGTAATCGCAAATGTGCCGATGTCATAAGCCATGATGCCGACCTCGGCACCGAGGGCAGGCATATCGCTGATATCGCCGACTTTCTGATCATTGAGCAGGAAGCGTGCAGCACCCGGCACTTCGATGATTTTTATGGTGTCGCTGCCGTCAAGTTTGGCAAGATTTGGGATGGAAGCAATATTGTGGCGTTTTTCGCCTTCGGTGCAAAACAGGTTGACCGATTTATTGGCGGAGATTTCCACCAGACAGACGCTTTTTTGTGCGCGGTTGCTGAGTGTAATCCCGACCGAGGCATTCGGTTTTTCAGAATAAATCCCGAAAGCCGCACTGATGATACGGCCGGTTTCAGGCGGCTGTCCGGCATGAATTGAGAGGGATTGTTCGCTTTCGCTGGCAGTGAAATTTTGCAGTAAGACCCAGCCGTCCTGTTGTTTCAAATGCCAGTCTTTGAGCAACTGGCTGCTGACTGTGCTTGCGAGGGGGCCGAGTTCTTTTTCATAGGCAGCCTGTGCCGGAGCGCCCAGAAGTACCAGAGAGACAAAGACAGCAGCGCCGCGTAACAACATTTCTATTTTCCCGTTTTATCAGATTCCAGAGCGGTTCCCGATTTCTGAAATTGCTTCCGTTATATAGAAATATAGCAATATTTGGATAGCTATTAATTTATCCGGCAGAAACATCATTATGTTTTACCGGATTTTTCCGCGGGTTTTATGAAACGCGGCAAGAGATGAAACGGGGTAAAATCAGATCAGATGATCCGGTTTTACCCCGTAAAAACTTAAGTTCTTTATCCTTGGTTAGCGCAGTTCGCGGCGGAGAATTTTGCCGACATTGCTTTTCGGCAGGCTGTCGCGGAATTCGATAATACGCGGACGTTTATAATTGGTCAGCCGCTCCGCACAGAAGGCTTTCAGCGCCTCTTCCGTGAGTTCGGGATCGCGGCGCACCACAAAAAGCTTTACCACTTCACCGGAATGTTCATTGGCAATGCCGATTGCAGCAGCTTCCACAACACCCGGATGCTCTGCGGCGACTTCTTCGATCTCATTCGGATAGACATTGAAGCCGGAGACAAGGATCATATCCTTTTTGCGGTCAACAATCTTGGTAAAGCCGCCTTCATTCATAAAGCCCATATCGCCGGTACGGAAGAAGCCGTCTGCGAAAATAGCTTTGGCGGTCTCATCCGCACGGTTCCAGTAACCTTTCATGACCTGCGGGCCGCGCACACAAACTTCACCCACGTCGCCAAGCGGTACGTTATTGCCGTCATCATCGCGGATCGCCACATCTGTGCCCGGAACGGGCAGGCCGATTGTGCCGGAAAATTCTGTGGCATCAAGCGCATTGGCGGTGGCAACCGGAGAGGTTTCCGACAGACCGTAGCCCTCAGTAATCAGGCAGCCGGTCATCTTCTCCCAGCGTTCTGCTACCGGTTTTTGCACAGCCATACCGCCGCCGATTGTCAGGATCAGCGGTTTGAAATCCAGTCTGCGGAAATCCGCATTTTCCATCAGCGCATTGAACAGAGTATTGAGGCCGGGGAAAATATGGAACGGTGCTTTTTGCAGGTCTTTGACAAAGGCCGGAATATCGCGCGGATTAGGAATAAGCACATTGCGGGCACCCTGCTGGATGCCCATCATCGCATTCACGGTCAGTGCGAAAATATGATAGAGCGGCAAGGCACAGATATAATTGATGTTTTCCGGCCGGCCTTTGCGGCGGAAAGCCACATCCAGCCACAGACGCATCTGCTCAACATTGGCAATAATATTGCTGTGCATGAGCATGGCACCTTTGGAAATGCCGGTTGTGCCGCCGGTATATTGCAAAAAGGCCAGATCATCCGGCGCAATTGTCACCGGTTTGAGCGTTTGCTTTGCGCCTGTTGCGAGAACGGATTTGAAGCTGTTATGTGCCGGAATATTCCATGCCGGAACCAGTTTCTTCACACGCCGTACCACAAAATTGATAATTGCGCCTTTGAAACCGTGCATATCGCCCATAGAGGCGACAATCACATGTTTGACCGGAGAATTGGCCAGAACTTTCTCCAGCGTATGGGCAAAATTCTCAAGAATGATAATCGCCTTGGCACCGGCATCATTGAGCTGATGTTCCAGTTCGCGCGGAGTATAAAGCGGGTTCACATTCACAACCACCAGACCGGCACGCAAAATAGCGGTAATGGCGACCGGATATTGCAGCACATTCGGCATCATCACGGCAACGCGGTCGCCTTTGACAAGCCCGCGTGACTGCATCCATGCGGCTAGGGCTGCGGATTTTTCATCCAGCTCTTTATATGACAGGGATTTGTCCATGCAGGTGAAAGCAGGGCGGTCGCCATGTTGCTTGCAGGATGTCAGGATCAGATCGGCCAGCGATTGGTATGGTGATGCCTCAAGCTGAGGTGCCACGTCTTCCGGATAGTTTTTGAGCCATGGTTTTGCATCATACGGGCTGACTGCCGCAACAGCTTTGGCAACTGCAACCGGTTTTTCTGCTGCCGGTGCAGCGGTTTGCTGCGGGGCTGCAGGTTTAGCCTTGGCTGTTGTTGCTTTTTTCGCGGCAGGTTTTGCGACTGCGGCTTTGGCTTTCTCCGTCGGTTTGGCGGCTACTGTTTTCGTCGTCTTTTCAGGCTTAGCCTTCGCCGGTGCCGGATTGTCTGAAACCGTGGTTTTGACTGTCTTTTTGAGCTGTGCTTTCTTCGGCTCGGCAGCTGCTTTGGTTGCAGCCTTTGCCATGGTTGCCGGAGCGCTTTTTACGACTGTGTCTTTAGCCGGTTTCGCAGCGGCGGCTTTTGCCGCACCGGTTCCGGTCTTCTTCGCGGTGCTTTTGGTTGCACCGGTCTTGGCATTCCCATCACTCGAACGTGTCATTCTGCCTCCCAGAATTCCTGTTGTGCCGGCATATGCCCCGGAAATGTGATCCGGTTTGGCGGCCTCCCTCGCTGAAGCCGTGCTGCCAACAACTTAACCAAGATTATGCCGAGATCAATATCTGACATAAACTTTCCATTGACGTAAACGTAAATTTCTTATCAGGCAATATGCCTGTTTATCGCGCGACTTTGTAATATAAGCCGGATAGCGCGGCTTTCAGGCCGGTATCTGTGGCTGCGGCTGTTTGTAATAAAATTTCTGTGTTTGGCATCTTGTGGAACAGCAATCTCTCAAACCTTTGAAAAAAGAATAAAATTGAAGCGTAATCGCAGTTGAATAAAATAATGTATCTTCTGATGTGGTGGTGAACCACTATGCTCATATGCATTGCAATCATATAGGCCGGCTTGATAAAACCGCAGATATATCGGGTATTACACAGCATTATGAGCAGTAAAGGAGACCATCGCAATGCATTTCGCAGCGGTATTTCCGTCAGTTTTACAGCTTATCGGCCGCACGCCGCTTGTGGAACTGAGCGGATTTGATACGGGCCCGTGCCGTTTATTTGCCAAGCTGGAAAACCGTAATCCGTCCGGTTCTGTCAAAGACCGTGTGGCGCTGAACATTATAACGGCTGCCGAGAAGGCCGGTCTTTTGCGGAAAGGCGGCGTGATTGTTGAGGCAACAGCAGGCAATATGGGGCTGGGGCTGGCACAGGTTGCAGCTTTGCGCGGCTATCGCCTTATTCTCGCTGTGCCGGACAAAATGTCGAAAGAGAAAATCCGTCATTTGCGCGCACTGGGCGCGGATGTGCGTCTCACACGCTCGGATGTAGGGAAGGATCATCCGGAGCATTTTCAAAATCTGGCACGACGGATAGCAGAAGACATACCCGATGCTTTTTATGCCGATCAGTTTTCAAATCCGGCCAATCCGCTGACGCATGAAACGACAACAGGGCCGGAAATCTGGGAGCAGACAGAGCGCAGGCTTGATGCCGTGGTTGTCGGTGTCGGCTCCGGCGGTACACTGACAGGACTTGGCCGTTATTTTCAACGCGTTGCGCCGGATGTACGGATTGTTCTCGCTGATCCGGAAGGCTCTGTGCTTGCACGTTATGTGACGGCAGGGCAGGCGGGAGAGGTGGCGGAATGGAATGTGGAAGGGATCGGCGGCGACCACGTGCCGGAAAATGCCGATCTCTCATTTGTCAGTCGTGCCTATACAGTCTCAGACCGGCAATCCATGCAGGCGGCACGCGAATTATTGCTGCGTGAAGGTATTCTGGCCGGTTCATCATCCGGCACTTTGCTGGCGGCAGCATTGCAATATTGCCGTGAGCAGACAGAGCCGAAAACTGTTGTGACGCTGATCTGCGACAGTGGTTCGCAATATTTGTCGAAAATGTTTGACGATAACTGGCTGCGTGACCGGCATATCAGCGAGCGTATAGTTCATGGCAATCTGGAAGATCTGATTTCACGCCGTCATCAGGACGGGGCGGTTGAAGTGACGGCGCCGGATGAAAATCTGCTGGATGCCTATGGCCGGATGCGCCGCAATGATGTCTCGCAATTGCCGGTTCTTGATGGTGGTCAGCTTGTCGGCATTATTGATGAAAGCGATATTCTGAGAGCTGTGGAAGGGTCGCCGGAAGGGCGCTGGTCGCGTTTTGCCGCGCGGGTCGCAACCGCAATGACGGCGCAGCCGCGTGTTTTGCAAGTGGATGCGCCTTTGAGCGCCTTGCAGAGCTTTTTTGATCGCGATGAGGTTGCGCTGGTTGTGAAGGGCGCGGAATTTATAGGGCTGATCACCCGCGTGGATCTGATCAACCATCTGCGCTATGCGGAAAAGCAAAGCGGCGGTGAATAAAAAAACGGTCATATGCTGCAAGGTGCATATGACCGTTTCAGTCTTTTCCTGACAGTCTCAGCTATCACAGGCCGCACATTTATACTGGTAGGGTATAAGGGGCACAGAGCTCATCTGTTCTTGGCTGTTCTTATGCAGATCCGACTGCCGGAAAATACTGTCGTCTGCGTGTCTCAATTGCGGCGGATCAGCCGAAAACCGAGATCAGACTTGTGGTAATGGCCCAGACGAGAAACGCTGCCGGAACCGCCATACCGGCCAGAAAAATACCTAAGAAAACATATGCCGCCTGATCTGTGTTGTTACGCGTCTGATCGGCAGGCTTTTGCCATTGAGCAGGTACACCATCATACATTGCGGGTCTCCTCTATGTGATCTTGATGAATTTATTATGATCCGAATGTGAAATACTTCAATACTCAATGTAAAAAGATTTGAATTGCACGAAAATAATGGTATTAAGCGTTTTTGTTGGATTTGACGCTTCTGTTTTGACTTGATTTTTTGTGAATTTTGGATGTTTGATTATATTTAAATATATGATTTTTATAAATTTTACTTATATACTGTATTTTCTGAAGTATTTGTATTTTCAATAATGACTGAACTTTCCGGTAAATATGAGATTTCTGTACTGATTGTCACCAGAAAAACAAGCGCGCTCAGCGTGAAATCATCGCAATTTGAGTCGGGTGTTTGCGGCGCTGGTTGCTCTGCTCTGGTGTGAGCCGGAGGTGATAATTCCGGCGGCTTTTCAGCGGGTAATATTCTGGTCCCGTGCGTGCCTTGCAATGCTGCATGACTGTTATGCATTATTGTTTATTGTCGGTTTTTTCTCCTCCCGTTATAAGCCTGTCCATCGGGTTCGTTCTCCTCCTCCCAATTGGACCCGATGACGGAATGCGGTACTCCTCCTCCCAACCGCATCCATGATCAGGCCGCGCATCTCCTCCCCCGCGCGGCCTTTTTCTTTTTTCCCCCTTCCATCTGAAATTCATTTCCCAATTCTGTCATCGCGCATTATCTTCGGCGCGAAATCATTTTTTGTTATTTTGTTTAAATCGTAACATTATGATGTTTGATTTTTAACAATATGGTGTAAGAGTGAGATTCTGATTATTTCCCCGTCTTGAAGACCTTCCTGTCTTAAAGACTCCTTGCCTCTGAAGGATCTGAAAGTGAAGCAGCGCGATAATTCTGTATTTCTGAATTCCTATTCCGGTTTCCTGTTTGATATGGACGGAACATTGGTCAATTCCATTCCTGTTGTGGAGCGGATCTGGCTGGAATGGGCAGCTGAACACGGGCTGGACGGGCAAGCCTTATTGCAAAAGGTACATGGCATCCGTGTTGTTGATGTGATCAAAATGCTCAACATGCCGCATCTTGATCCTGATGCGATTGCGGCGGCTTTTCTGGCTGAGGAAATGCAGGATTTTGCCGGTATCCGCGCTATTGCCGGTGCCAAAGATTTTATCGCCAGCCTGCCTGCAGACCGCTGGACAATTGTCACCTCCGCGCCGCGTGAACTGGCTGAAGCGCGTCTGGCCGCAGCCGGTCTGCCGGTTCCGGAAACCATCGTTGTCGCAGAAGATGTGAGTGCGGGTAAGCCTGATCCGTCCGGTTATCGTCTGGGAGCGCAGCGTCTTGGCTTTGATGCGGCCGATTGTCTGGTTTTTGAAGATGCTCCGGCCGGTATTGCAGCAGGGCAGGCGGCAGATGCGCAGGTTGTTGTGATCAGCGAAACCCATAGTCATCCGGTGACCGGCGGTAATGTTGAATTCCGCGATTTCAGCCGTCTGGGCATGATGCAGGACAGCGACGGACGTCTGCGTCTCAGTGTTGGCTAAAAATATTATATCAGGCCTTGCGATAGGCCTGAATAATCTCTGCCAGAATAGCTACGGCAATTTCTGCCGGTTCCTGTGCGCTGATCGCAAGGCCGATCGGCGCATGGATACGCTCTAAATTTGTCGCTTCAAAACCAGCTGCGCTTAAACGCTCCAGCCGTTTGGCATGCGTTTTACGGCTGCCTAATGCGCCGATATAGAAACAATCGCTGTTGAGCGCGGCAGTCAGCGCCGGATCGTCGAGATGCGGAATATGGCTGAGGGCTACAATCGCCGTAAAACTGTCCGGCTGATTGGTTTTGAAAAACTCCTCCGGCCATGTTTCATACAGGCTGGCTGACGGGAAGCGTTCCGCTGTGGCAAAGCCGCTGCGCGGATCAATTATGCTCAGGTCGTAGCCGGTTATATGTGCCATTTGCGCCAGTGCCTGAGCGATATGTACGGCACCGGTCACCAGAATATGCGGTTGCGGCCGGTAGGTCTGGATGAAGCCGGTCTCATCGAGTTGTGTGATCCTGGCACTATCCGGTGCAGGCAGGAGGGTTATCTGTCCGCTTGTAAGATCAGTGCGGCTGGTAATACGCTGACGCTTCGTCTGCGTCTGTACGATTTGTGTCACCATGTCATGCATGGCTG
The DNA here is from genome assembly GCA_031253705.1 of Brucellaceae bacterium. Taxonomy (GTDB): domain Bacteria; phylum Pseudomonadota; class Alphaproteobacteria; order Rhizobiales; family Rhizobiaceae; genus Pseudochrobactrum. The sequence goes on along the minus strand of JAIRVW010000130.1, from coordinate 38 downwards.
CATCATAGGGCGCAATCAGCAGCCGGATCGTGCCGCCG
>JAIRVW010000127.1 GCA_031253705.1 Brucellaceae bacterium | reverse complement strand
CAGGAAGACCATGTTTCGATGGCCTGCCACGGCGCCCGCCGTCTGCTGCAAATGACCGACAATCTCAATGCAATTATCGGCATTGAAGCCCTGACCGGTGCCCTCGGCGTGGAACTGCGCGGCCCTCTGGAAACCAGCCCTGAACTGAAAGCGGTAATCGCCGTGCTGCGCACCAAAGTGCCGACGCTCGAAGTTGACCGCTATATGGCTGATGATCTGGCTGCCGCTGCGGAAATCGTGGCTGACGGCTCGCTGAATGCCGCGATCTCAGCAAATATTTTGCCTGCACTGGAAGCCTAAATGAGCGCGTTTGAAGTTCATCAGGGAACCTCACCGGTCATTCTCGGCCTGCCCCATACCGGCACGGAAGTGCCGGAGGATATTTGGGCGCGCCTCAATGACAATGGCCGGATTCTTGCCGATACCGACTGGCATATTCACAAGCTCTATGACGGGCTGCTGGATAATGTGACGACAGTGCGCGCCACATTCCACCGCTATTGCATTGATGCCAATCGTGATCCGGCGGGTGTGAGCCTCTATCCGGGGCAGAACACAACGACACTGATACCGGAAACGGATTTTGATGGTCTGGCGATCTGGAAAGACGGTGAGCAACCTATGCAAGCCGATATTGCAGATCGCATCAGCCGTTTTCACAAGCCCTATCATGAAGCACTGGCGGCAGAAATCGAGCGTGTGAAGGCCATTCACGGCATTGCCATTCTCTATGACTGCCACTCGATCCGCTCCCATATTCCGTTTCTGTTTGAAGGCACTCTGCCGGATTTCAACATCGGAACGGACAATGGCAAGACCTGCGCACCAGCCATTGAAGCAGCAGTCTTCGGTGTAGCGAAACAGGCTGAAGGTTACACGTCCATCCTCAACGGCCGTTTCAAAGGCGGCTGGACAACGCGCCATTACGGTCAGCCGGAAACGGGTGTGCACGCCATTCAGATGGAACTCGCGCAATCAACGCATTTAGCAACAGAGGCTGTGCCATTTGCCTATGACGAGGCCAAGGCAGCCAAATTGCGCAGCCATCTCAAAAACATTTTGCAGCAGCTTGAAGCCGCCGCTGCCAATCTCAAATCTAAATAAGGGAACATTCGATGAATAATCCGCGTCACAATGAACGTGAAATCCGTCCTGCAACCGGCACGGAAATCACCGCCAAAAGCTGGCTCACCGAAGCGCCGATGCGCATGCTGATGAACAATCTGCATCCCGATGTTGCCGAGCGCCCGCATGAGCTGGTGGTCTATGGCGGTATCGGTCGTGCTGCCCGTACATGGGCAGATTTTGACAAGATTGTTGCCAGCCTGAAAGATCTGGAAGGCGATGAAACATTGCTGGTACAATCCGGTAAACCGGTCGGTATTTTCCGCACCCATAAAGATGCACCGCGCGTTCTGATCGCCAATTCCAATCTGGTGCCGCATTGGGCAAACTGGGATCATTTCAACGAACTGGATAAAAAGGGACTGGCGATGTATGGCCAGATGACCGCCGGTTCGTGGATTTATATCGGTGCACAAGGCATCGTGCAGGGTACCTATGAAACCTTTGTCGAAGCCGGTCGTCAGCATTTCGGCGGCAATCTCAAAGGCAAATGGATTTTGACCGGGGGCTTAGGCGGTATGGGCGGCGCGCAGCCACTGGCGGCAGTAATGGCCGGTGCCTGCTGTCTTGCAGTTGAATGCGATGAAACCCGCGCGGATTTCCGCCTGCGTACCCGCTATGTCGATGAAAAAACACACAGCCTTGATGAAGCGCTGGCACGTATTGATGCGTGGACAAAAGCCGGTGAAGCCAAGTCGATTGCGCTGATCGGCAATGCGGCAGACATTTTCCCTGAGCTGGTGAAGCGCGGCGTCAAGCCGGATATCGTCACTGACCAGACTTCTGCGCATGATCCGGTGCATGGTTATCTGCCGATCGGCTGGAGCGTTGCCGAATGGCGCGCAAAACAGGAAAGCGACCCGAAAGGCGTTGCAAAGGCAGCGCGCGCTTCGATGAAAATTCAGGTCGCAGCGATGGTTGATTTCTGGAATATGGGCATTCCGACCCTCGATTACGGCAATAATATCCGTCAGATGGCGCTGGAAGAAGGTCTGGAAGATGCATTTGCCTTCCCGGGCTTTGTGCCTGCCTATATCCGTCCGCTGTTCTGCCGTGGTATCGGCCCGTTCCGTTGGGCAGCACTCTCCGGTGATCCGGAAGATATTTACAAGACCGATGCCAAGGTCAAAGAACTGCTGCCGGATAATAAGCACCTGCATAACTGGCTGGATATGGCGCGTGAGCGCATCGAGTTTCAGGGGCTGCCTGCCCGTATTTGCTGGGTTGGCCTTGGTGACCGCCACCGTCTCGGCCTTGCCTTCAACGAAATGGTCAAGAACGGCGAGCTGAAAGCACCGGTTGTGATCGGCCGCGACCATCTGGATTCCGGTTCTGTGGCTTCGCCAAACCGTGAAACAGAAGCGATGAAAGACGGCTCCGATGCCGTTTCCGACTGGCCGCTGCTCAATGCCCTGCTCAACACCGCATCCGGTGCCACATGGGTATCGCTGCATCACGGTGGCGGCGTTGGCATGGGCTTCAGCCAGCATGCAGGCATGGTGATCTGTGCTGACGGCACCGATGATGCCGCCCGTCGTCTTGAGCGCGTGTTGTGGACTGACCCTGCCACCGGTGTGATGCGTCATGCCGATGCCGGTTATGACATTGCCGTCAATTGCGCCAGGGAACAGGGTCTGCGCCTGCCTGGCATTTTGGGCAATTAATGAAATGAATACAAAGGCAGCCTGCGAGGAGGCTGCCTTTAGATTTTCTTATAACGGCTTTGGGAGAGGCCGTAACAGACAAGGACAGAACAGCATCTGAGATTACGGAATCTCCTTCTGCATGAATAACAATAATCAGGGGTAAATCATGACAGATATAACAGTTGGCAGCAGCAGCGGCGGTTCCCGCGGCTCAGCTGCATTCAAACTGATCTTTTTCAGTTTTCTCGGTATCTTTTTCTTCTTCGTTCCGGTCACCATCGGCGGAAAATCCACCATCCTTCTCGACCATGCTGCGACAGCAGTTGCGGTGCAATTGCGCCCTGCAGCCCTCACCTTCGTCTGCCTTTTGATTGCCTATGGTGCGCTCAGCCCGTTTATCCGCGGCACATGGAACAAAAACCTGACGGAAAGCATTTTCTCCGTTCTGCGTGTGCTGGGGTTGATACTCACCGGCATGTATCTCGCCGGTGTCGGGCCGGACCTGTTGTTCACACCGGATATGCTGCCGTTTCTCTTTGACAAGCTTGTTCTCTCGGTTGGTTTGATCGTGCCGATCGGCGCTCTGGCGCTGGCTTTCCTCATCGGCTATGGTCTGCTGGAATTTACCGGCGTCATTGTACAGCCGGTCATGCGTCCGATCTGGCGTACACCGGGCTGGTCGGCCATTGATGCGGTGGCTTCTTTTGTCGGTAGCTACTCGCTGGCGCTATTGATTACCGACCGCGTATATCGCGAAGGCAAATATACCGCGCGTGAAGCGGCGATTATTGCTACCGGCTTCTCGACGGTTTCAGCAACTTTCATGATTATCGTCGCCAAAACGCTTAATCTGATGGATGCGTGGAATCTGTATTTTTGGACCACGCTTGTTGTTACCTTTATTGTCTCCGCAATTGCTGCGCGTCTCTGGCCGCTGGCACAAATGGATCATCCGGAAACCCGTGACACACCACTGCCGGAAGGTAAATCACGTATCGCCACAGCGATTGATGCCGGTCTGGAACAGGCAGAGCGTGCACCGCATATTCTGCCAATGCTGCGCGCAACTTTCCTCGACGGCTTGCGTATGGCCTCAATGATCCTGCCAAGCATTATGGCCGTTGGTCTGCTGGGTCTGCTCGCTTCGAAATATACCCCGCTCTTCGACGTGCTGGGGCTGGCGTTGTATCCTTTCACATGGCTGGCACAATTGTCGGAGCCAATGCTGGCAGCGAAATCCATGGCTTCAGGTTTGGCTGAAATGTTCCTGCCTGCCATCCTGCTGAAAGATGCTGATGTGGCGCTCAAATTCGTAGCTGCAGTGGTTTCCGTCTCGCAGGTACTGTTTCTCTCGGCATCCATTCCTTGTGTGCTTGCAACTTCAATCCCGCTCAAATTCCGTGATCTGATTGTGATCTGGTATATCCGCACAGCGCTCAGCATTCTGCTGACAGCGCCGGTGGCTCTCTGGGCGGTTTCCAACGGCTGGTTACAGTAAATGCAGCTTCTCAAAAATCATCAGCACCGCCGGATGCCGTGGAAAAACGGCGGCGGTGTTACCGTTGAAATTGCGGTTTTTCCAGAGGATGCGTCAGTCGATAATTTCGACTGGCGTATCAGCACCGCAACTGTGGCCAGTGACGGGCCGTTTTCGGTTTTTACCGGCATTGACCGCACTTTATCCGTGCTTGAAGGCGACGGGATTACTCTGTCCGTCGAAGGTCTGGCAGATCAGGAACTGAAAGGTGAAACCCCGCCTTTCTCCTTTCCTGCGGACAGCCCGACCAGTGCGAAATTGCTCGGCTCCGCAATCACGGATCTGAATGTCATGACACGGCGCGGACGCTTTACGCATCAGGTCAGCCGTTATGGTGTGACAAAACCTGTCAACCTGTCTCTGAACGGGGCAACCGTGCTGGTCTTCTGCAGCAAAGGTACTGTGCAAGCCGGAGATACACAGCTTGAGGTCAATGATTGTCTGCGGTTTGAGCACTGCAACAATACAGAACTTCAGCTTTCCGGTAATGGCACAGTCTTTGTGATCGTGCTCAATCCGGCCTGATCTTCCAGCCATGTTTTGCAAGTCGCAAGCATTGCGCTCACAGATTGATCGCAGGACAATAGCAATGTTGCCGGTTCCCCCTGCGGGCTTTCAAAACTGGCCAGTTGCGAAGTGAGTAAAGATGCGGGCATGAAATGCCCGTGTCTCGCCTGCATTCTCGCAGCGATAATGTCAGGATCGCAGGTCAGGCAGATGAAATATAATGGCTCGCCGGTCTGCTCACGCAGCAAATCCCGATAGGACTTTTTAAGCGCGGAACAACTCGCCACCGCGCCCTCTGTCCCGCTTGAAAGAGCCGCTGCAATGGCTTGCAGCCAAGGCAGGCGATCAGCATCATTGAGTGGCTGACCGGCCTGCATTTTTGCAATATTGCTTCGCGGATGAAGATCATCGCCCTCAATAAAGGACAATGCCAGAACCTGCGCCAGAGCTGAAGCCAGTGTTGATTTGCCGGAACCGGAAACGCCCATCACAATAATCCGCACCGGCTCCGCCTCTCTGCTCAAATGCTTGTATTAAGGCAGGAAATCATTGGTAAAATAGCTCGAAAAATCCGGTTTTTCCTGCAACACCGCACCTTCTTTATCATAGAGAATGCCTGCCTTAAACAGGAACTCACCCAAAGCCAGCATGGTTTCCGGCCGCATTTTACCGATCGTCCCGTCGCTATCGCGCAGGAAATGCCCGTCATTCAAAGCCTTTAGCGAAGCGCGGATGAGCTTATCATCCGTCAGCACATCCTGATTACCGCGAATAAGAATATCGGCCGCTTCATCCGGATGATCGGCAGCGAAAGCATAGCCCCGTTGCGTCGCACTCAGGAAGGCTTTTGCCGCATCAGAATTTTCACTGAGATATTTGCCGGATGAGACCAGCAATGTCGTATGCTGATCCGGAACCCCATAATCCGAGTAGCGGAATGCCCGCTGTTTCACGCCTTCCAGCTCGTTTTTCACCCCTTCCCATGTGGCGATTTCCAGCGTGAAATCCACGGCACCATTGGCCAGCGCCTCATAGGCGGAGGTGCCGAGTGTCACAATTTCAAAATCGCCCTTGCCGCCATCCGCACGGATCAGGGTTTCAATCAGCTTGCGCTCCCAATTGGAGCCAAAACCGGCATAGGTTTTGCCGTCAAGATCTTTCGGAGACTGAATATCCTGCCGGTCATCCATAAACACCAGACGGCCGGTTTCATGCTGTACCACGGCATAAGTGCCGACAAGATCAGCCCCCGCTGTGCGCTGCGCAAACAGGCCGGTAGAGCCGACAATACCGAAATCCGCTGCACCACTGGCAACCAACACTCCGGCTGATGTATCGGAATAAGGCAGGATCGTTACGTCCAGTCCGGCTTCTTTGTAAAAGCCCTGATCACGGGCAATAAACATGCCGATATGGTTGGTATTCACTGTCCAGTCGAGGGCGACAGTCACTTTCGCCGGATCTGTCGCAAATGCAGAGATTGGTAAAACGCTCATCGCGCCGGACAGAGCCAGTGCGGAAATCAGGCGGCGGCGGTTCAAAATTGCCATGATTGCTTCCTTATGAATTCAGGAGGAGTTCAAGAATTTCAGCTTCCAGTGCTGCAGCTTTTTCCAATGCGGTTTTGTGCAGTGAGCCCCGTCTCGGGCGCGGAAGATCGAC
>JAIRVW010000032.1 GCA_031253705.1 Brucellaceae bacterium | reverse complement strand
GTTAGCGCCAGCGTGCCGGTACCGTCCTTGATCAGGGATAATCCGCCGTTGCCGTTTTCAATAACACCGGCAAAAACAGAATTTACATTGCCATTCGCAGTGATCACAGCCGAATTCGGAGCACTGTTAGTAACAGTACCGCTGCCGGATAGCGCGGTGAGATTTGTATCAAAACCGTTGACATCAACAACGGCATCTTTCGCAATCGCTACACGCACGGGAAGTGTGGCATTTGTATCGATGCCCAGCGCTGTTTTGCCGGCGAGCAAGCTTCCTATCTTAACTGTGCCGCCCGCAACATGCGTTTCCTGACCGGCAGTACCGGACCGGCTGGCATTGCGAAAGCTGAGAAAAACAGTTCCCGTGTCCGCAGCACTCCCCAGTGTCAGAACAGAGCCGTCTTCCGCCTTAAAACCAGTCATAATATTGAGCGTTACGCCAGCGGCTGCAGCCAGTGTTCCAGACTGACCGCTCAATAGGTTGATTGTGCCTGTCGACAGTAACATGTCCGAAACAGCGGATATGACACCACCTTCAAGATTATAAGAGATGTTACGGGATGTCGCCCTGTCAAAAGCCAAAGTGTCTTTGACGGTCAGCGTTGCCGGTGCGGATGCGCTCAATTCGCCGCGCACAGTTGTTTTACTGTCCTGCAGTATAGAAGCATCGCCGGACAGGTTCAGTACGCCGTTAATCTCACCACCGGAGAGGATCGTTTTACCTGCAACATTAACCGTTGTGTCTTTGGCGATGATACCGCGTTTTTGTGTGAAAGTACCGGCATTCAGGGTGATATTCCTGCCGGTTGCTCCGTCGGTCTGATTATAATGCCCGCTGATATTAATTGTCGTGCCGGTTCTGCCGGATACTGTACCGCCGCTTTGCTGCAATTCTCTGATTGTTTCGTTACCGATAAGGACGTCAAAGGCGCCATTGGCGCCAACATTAACCGTCGCACCGGATGCCAGCGCACCACCATCAGTCTGCAATGTTCCGTTGCGTACTGAAAGTGTGGTTGAACCGACATCCCCTGCCCCCAGAAGTGCGAGGGTTCCGCCTGTCACATCAATATCGCCGAACATAGAACCGGCACTCGCCCCATAGAGTGCCATTGTACCGGCACCGGTCTTGGTCAGCTTATGCGTGCCGGAGATCTTGCCGGCAACACTCATTTCCGCGTCTGCGCCAACTGTATCGACAGTTACATCCGATGCCAGATTCAAAACTGCCGTCGACTGAAAAACCGGCGTATGATTCCTGCGGGTCACTACAATACGGGCATCATCCGTTGTTCCCGAATTCAAGGTCAATGTACCGTTTTGAAAGGCATATCCGCCCAGAACACTATTGTTTATGTTGAGGGTTCCGACGGTATACGGACCACCATCCAGACCGACATAATAACTTATGCCGTCACTCATGCCGTTAAAGGTAACTTCCGCTCCGGCACTGTCGGGGATGCTGCCGGATGACCAGAATGCGGGCGTGTTCCATCCCCCGGTGGTTCCTGTCCATACAAATTCAGCCCGCGCGGTCTGCACAGAAAGAGCCGGACACATCACAATTGCTGCTGCAACAGACCAATATCTGATCCCGACAAGCGCCGTTGTGTTCTGTAATAAAGAACGCATCTTGTACACGGTTGTCTTATACATGATCAGCCCCCCGGATCTGCCGATACCGTCGGGCGACCTGAACCTGCGCGCACATAACGACAATCAGCATTGCAGGCGCCGCACTGCTTTATTTTTAAAACAATGCTGCCACCTGATATAAATAAAATCTGATCGCAAATTTGAATTTAAGCTGGTGCTTGTCAAGCCGTAAGAGACTAAAAATTACAACTATATCAATCTGTTATATTGAGCGTCTCAAAAAATATTCCAAAACTTTTCTGTATGTCTCACGTCGCAAAAATGTCGCGCTCTGTTAAACTGACAAAATCCTATCGCATGGCTGCAAGCCAGCGGCTCCAGTCAACCTCTGAGGTCGATTCGGCATGATGGCGGGTACTGCCGAAGGCCATTTCCCGATAGTCGCGTGGTGGCATGCCGAAATGGCGTGAAAACAATGTGCTGAAGGTCTGTGCATTCGCAAAACCCCAGCTGATTGCAATCTCGCTGACAGACAGGTGACGGCAGGCCGGATGCACCAGATCATCCCTGCATCGGTAAAGCCGCCGCTGCCGGACATAGCTGGAAAAGCCGTGAACCGGCTCCATGATCCGGTACAATGTTGCCCGCGAGAAAGCAAAATGCCGTGCGACACTCTCTGAGCTTATCGAGAGATCGGCCAGATTATCCTCAATATAACGACGCACCGCCAGCCATGCCGCTGTACGCACAGGAGCAGCCTGTTCTTCTGTCACCACGCCGTTGAGAACAGCTGCAGCCAGTGCCAGTGTCGGCCCCTGCATCGCCATAGCCTGAGCCGGTGTCATTTTAGGCCCTGCTGCATAAAGTGCCAGAACATGACTGCGCAATAAGGCCGTCAGCGGTTCCTGAGCCGCCAGTCGCGAACCGCCATAGCCATCAGGATGCGCAAGCAGCGGATCAAACAAACGCCGTGGCAGAACCAGATCGAAACTCTGATATTCCGTTGATACAGTCTTCAGCGGCTGTGTCATATCAACGACCAGAAGATCACCCTGCTGGGCAATCTTTTCACGGCCACGCGCCTGCGCGCTGCGCTTACCATAAACATAGAATTGCA
>JAIRVW010000007.1 GCA_031253705.1 Brucellaceae bacterium | reverse complement strand
AGCCATGCGGTCTGTCGCATGGCTGAACATGCTTTCTCCAAAGAATGCCCCGCCCAGCGATACACCATAGAGGCCGCCGACAAGGCGTCCGTCCTGCCATGCTTCGACTGAATGGCAGTGTCCGGCCTTGTACAGGGCGATATAGCCGTCACGGATCGTCTGGTTGATCCAGCTGCCAGCCTCTGGATCAAGCCTGATCGCACAGCCTTGCAGAACCTGCTCAAAGGCGGTGTCATAGCGGATCTCGAAAGGGGAGCGCTTAAGTGTTTTTTGCAGACTGCGGGAAATATGGAACTGATCGAGCGGAATAATACCGCGTTGTTCCGGTCGTACCCAGAAAATTTCCGGATCATCAGCACTTTCTGACATAGGGAAAATGCCGGAAGCATAAGCCCGGAGCAGAAGCTCCGGACTTAAATCCTGAGGTGGTTGGGATTTGCGCCCCGCCACCGGTATTACTGACCCGATGCGGTTTTCTTTTCCAGATATTTTTCAAGCCAGTGGATATCATAATCGCCGTTGGCGATATCCTGATTGGCAATCAAATCCTGGAAAAGCGGCAGGGTTGTATCAACGCCGTCAACGACGAATTCGTCGAGCGCACGACGCAGACGCATCAGACATTCCACACGGTTACGGCCATGAACAATCAGCTTACCGATCATGCTGTCGTAATAAGGCGGAATGCGGTAGCCGCTGTAAACACCGGAATCGACGCGGATGCCGAGACCACCCGGTGTGTGGTAATGGGTGATGGTGCCCGGAGACGGCGTGAATGTACGCGCGTTTTCCGCATTGATACGGCATTCAATCGCATGACCGGAGAAGCGGACATCATCCTGTTTGATCGACAGGCCGAGACCGGCGGCAATACGGATCTGTTCGTGAACGAGATCGATACCGGTGATCGCTTCGGTAATCGTATGCTCAACCTGAAGGCGGGTGTTCATTTCAATGAAATAGAACTCACCGTTTTCATAGAGGAACTCGATTGTACCGGCGCCGCGATAGCCGAGTTCTGCAACCGCATTGGCGCAGATCATGCCGATCTTGTCACGGGCTTCGGAATTCAGGGCAGGGGAATTGGCTTCTTCCCAAACCTTCTGGTGACGGCGCTGCAGCGAGCAGTCACGTTCCCCCAGATGCACGGCCTTGCCTGCGCCGTCGCCGACGATCTGAACTTCGATATGACGCGGTTTTTCGAGATATTTCTCGATGTAAACAGCATCATCACCGAATGCAGCACCGGCTTCCGAGCGGGCAGTATTATAGGCAACGGAGATATCTTCTGCCGATTTGGCAACCTTCATCCCGCGGCCGCCGCCACCGGAAGACGCTTTGATGATGACCGGATAGCCGATTTCAGCCGCAATGCGGATGGCTTCTTCTTCACTGGTCACGCCGCCGTCAGAACCCGGAACAACCGGAATACCGAGGCGTTTGGCAGTCTTCTTGGCTTCGATCTTATCGCCCATGATGCGGATATGCGCAGCGGTCGGGCCGATGAAGGTAATATCGTGTGCTTCAAGAATTTCAGCGAATTTGGCATTCTCGGAGAGGAAGCCGTAACCCGGATGGATTGCATCAGCACCGGTGATTTCGCAGGCAGCAACGATCTGATGAATATTCAGATAGCTGTCGCGCGAGGATGGTGGTCCGATACAAACGCTTTCATCTGCGAGGCGCACATGCATGGCATCGGCATCAGCAGTGGAGTGAACGGCAACAGTCTTGATGCCAAGCTCCTTACAGGCGCGCAGCACCCGCAGGGCAATTTCGCCGCGATTGGCTATGAGGATTTTTTGAAACATCGGAGCTCCTGCCTCAGGCATAGTCTGAGGCAGACTATGCATTAAATCAAATAGGTCAACGATGGCTGTATGTTTTAAAATACAGCCGCGATCTGCAAGAGATCTTACTCGATGACGATAAGCGGTTCGCCGAATTCAACTGGCTGGCTGTCGCTGACCAGAATAGCAGTCACTGTACCTGCACGCGGTGCAGCGATCTGGTTCATGGTTTTCATCGCTTCGATGATCAGAACAGTCTGGCCTTCTTTAACGGTCTGGCCGACTTCCACAAACTGTTTGGCGCCCGGAGCCGGTGCGAGGTAAGCAGTACCAACCATTGGCGAAGGAACGGCGTTCTTCGATTTGTCAGCAGCTTTTGGTGCTTCTGCTGCAGGAGCCGCAGCGGCTGCAACCGGAGCAGCGGCAGGTGCCGGAGCAAAATACTGCTGAGGAGCCGCAGCCTGTACTGTCACATTACGCGAAACGCGAATGCGCAGATCATCCTGTTCAACTTCGATTTCGGTCAGATCGGTATCTTTGAGGATGTTCGCGAGATCGCGAATAACCGCTTGATCGATACCGGAGCTTTTATTTGTCATGGGTCTTGCCCCTTTACCGCTGATATTGTTTTGTTTCTTTAGAGCCTGCTCAGGTCTGTTTAGTCTGATCAGAACAGGCTCTCATTTTTTGTTGGCGCAGTTACGAACGGAAAACCGGTTCCCGCTTTTCCTGTAACTGCTGGTAGCATACGCCTGACGGTCAGGGTCTTATATGCTGGTTTGATATGCGTGGCATAATCCGGCGTTAAAAGCAGGTCAACTTGACGGATTATGCTGATAACCTGCGAGAGCACGAAGCCCCATCAAATATCCGTCCGCACCGAAACCGCACAGAACAGCTTTGGCAACCGGTGAGACGAAGGATTTGTGGCGGAACTCTTCACGGGCATGAATATTGGAGAGGTGAACCTCAACCACAGTCACCTGCGCTGCACGGATAGCATCAAGCAGCGCGATGGATGTATGTGTATAGGCGGCAGGATTGATCAGGACTTGTGCGCCTTTTTCTCCTGCTTCCTGAATCCAGCTGACCAGATCGCCTTCATGATTGGACTGGCGGAAATCAATTTCAACGCCGAGGCGTTCAGCTTCCTTGCGGCAGTTGTCGCGAATATCATCAAGAGTCGTCGATCCGTAAATAGCCGGTTCTCTTTTTCCGAGCATATTCAGGTTCGGGCCGTTCAGAATGAAAATCACTTGTGCCATAGAATGCGCTGTCGCTTTACAGTTCCGATGTGATCATGAATTCAGGTCATCTGAAGTCTTTATCTCATTCCAT
>JAIRVW010000407.1 GCA_031253705.1 Brucellaceae bacterium | reverse complement strand
TCGGAGGCCAGCGCATCGGTGATCACCGCTGCAGCACTGGCTGTGGAGAACAGAACGAAAGCAAACTCACCGCCCTGCGGCAGCAGGAATGCGACTTTGACCGCATCATTATGGCTGGTGCGGAAAATGCGGCAGAGCAGATAGATGATCGCGATTTTGGTGACAATAATGACCGGAACAGAGAGCAGGATCATCAGCCAGTTGTCAAGAATAACAACCAGATTGAGCGACAAACCAACCGCAACAAAGAACAGGCCTAAGAAAATACCGCGGAACGGTTCCACGTCGGCTGCCAGCTCATGGCGGTAGGAAGAGTCAGCCAGCAGAACACCGGCGATAAAGGCACCCATCGCCATGGACAGACCTGCGGCTTCCATCAGCGCTGCCGAACCGAGCACCACAAACAAAGCTGCGGCAATCATGACTTCACGTGCACCGGTATTACCGATGATACGGAACATCGGGTTCAGCAGATAACGTCCGGCAATGATCAGAATAACAATAGCGCCGAGTGCTGCCGCCACATGGAAATTGGCTGCAGCTTGCGAGCCTTCTCCCGGTGACAATGCAGGAATAAGCGCCAGAATAGGCACGATTGCCAGATCCTGAAACAGCAGAATAGCAAAGGCTTTCTGGCCGTATTTCTGGCTGGTTTCGCCTTTGTCTTCCAGAATTTGCATGGCAAATGCGGTGGAGGACAGTGCAAAGCCGCAACCAACAATAATCGCTGCAGGCACCGGCAGGCCGGCAACATAAACACCGAGAAAGGCCAGAGTAACAGCACACAGAACAACCTGTGCCAGACCCAGGCCGAAAATAGCATGGCGCAATGACCAGAGCCGCGACGGCTTCAGATCAAGGCCGATAATGAACAGCAGGAACACAACGCCCAGTTCGGAGAAATGCAGCAGTTCTTCGCCATCGGTAATCAGACGGGCAATCGGGCCGATAATCACACCGGCAGCCAGATAACCGAGCACGGTTCCCAGTCCCAGTCGCTTGAACAACGGGGCGGCAATGATCGCTCCGCCGAGGATCATCAGGGTTTGCAGATAGAGACTGCCGATGGAAATCGTATTTTCCATAATTAAAACATCACATATTATATTTGTCGGGGCGGGTGCAGGGTAAGCGAGAGGCCGCAAATCAACGGGAAAGATATTGCAGGCAAATCATGCGAAGCATAATATGAAATAAACTGTGCAGATAACGGTTTTTTAAAGGAAAATATCACGTTTATGGCTTCATCGTTTTGAAATATGAAGACATGTACCGGTTTTATGATCAGTTTCTTCAAATTATGTCATGCTGATAAAAGCGACAGGTTTGAGAGAAAAAGCCGGTCTCCTTTATCGTAGATATTTATGCAGACCATTGTTGTGCAGCATAAACGCAAATTGAGACTTAAAAAATACACAGCTTATCCGTATATAGAGCCTATATAGGCGGCGGAAGCGGATAGTCTACTACGCGCAAATCACGAAACGCGGAGCATGGAAATTATCCTTTGTGCTTCGATAAATTATAAATGACAGGAAGAATGATGGACGCACAAAGCTCTGCTCAAAAACTCGCTGATCAGGCTCGTTTTCTCGTAGCTGCGGCTAAAAAAGCCGGTGCGGATCATGCCGATGCGGTGGTTGTGCGCAGCCGCTCCAGCAATGTCAGTGTGCGTCTGGGCAAGGTGGAAGCGACCGAAGCCTCGGAAAGTGATGATTTCTCTTTACGCGTTTTTGTGGGCAAGCGTATTGCCAGCATTTCGGCCAGTGCCAATAAAGGTGCCGATCCTGTCGCGCTGGCTGAACGTGCCGTTGCGATGGCGAAAGTCTCGCCGGAAGATGCCTATGAAGGTCTGGCGGATCCTGCGCTTTTGGCAAAACAAATTGCCGATCTTGATCTGTTTGATCCGACACGGATTGACAGTAAGCGCATGACCGAAGATGCACTGGCGATGGAAGAGGCCGCACGGGCAGTTGCCGGTGTCACCAATTCCGGTGGTGCCACAGCTTCAGCCGGCCTGGGCGGCATGGTGCTGGTGACATCCGGCGGCTTTGAAGGTTTCTATACGCTGAGCCGTTTCGGCCGCTCTGTCAGCGCGATTGCCGGTGAAGGCACAGGCATGGAGCGCGATTATGATATGCGCGTGCGTCTGCATTTTGCCGATCTGCCGGAACTGGAAGATCTCGGCCGTACCGCCGGTGAGCGGGCAGTGCGCCGCCTCAATGCACGCAAGGCCAAAACCGGTGCGGTCAATGTGATGTTCGATCCGCGTGTGGCGCGCGGCATGGCCGGTCATATTGCCGGTGCCATTAACGGTGCATCCGTTGCCCGTAAAAGCAGCTTCCTTAAAGATAAAATGGGTCAGCAGGTTCTGAGCAAAGGCATCAGCATTACTGATGATCCGCTGCGCCTGCGTGGTTCGTCTTCCCGCCCGTTTGACGGCGAGGGCATTGCCGGTGAAAAGCTGACCATGATTGACGATGGTGTGCTGAAGCACTGGTTCCTCTCCGGTTCAACAGCACGCGAGCTGGGGCTGCAAACCAATGGGCGCGGCGTGCGTTCCGGCTCGACAGTTGTGCCGTCCTCAACCAATCTGGCAATTGAAGCAGGCACCCGCACACCGCAGGAACTGATGAAAGAACTCGGTACCGGTTTTTATGTGACGGAAGTGTTCGGTCAGGGCGTGGATATGATCACCGGACAATATAGCCGTGGTGCTTCCGGTTTCTGGATTGAAAACGGTGAGCTGGCTTATCCGGTCAGTGAGGTGACCATCGCCTCCAACCTCAAAGATATGTTTATGAATATGACCGCTGCCAGCGATCTTGACCGTTCTTACGGCACTGCGGCGCCAACGCTGGTAATTGAAGGAATGACGCTTGCCGGAGAGTAAAACGGATATACTGACTGATACGGCTGATCTGCAGCTGATCCGTGAAGCTGCAGCGGAAGCAGGCAGAATTGCTCTGCGCTATTATGGCAAGGATCCTGAGGTCTGGCTGAAAAACGGCCAGTCTCCGGTGAGCGAAGCCGATCTGGCAGTTGACCGCTTTCTGCAAGAGTTTTTGCTGCAGGCGCGGCCGGATTATGGCTGGATTTCGGAAGAAACGGCGACGGATCAGCAGCGCACCGGCAGGCGGCGGGCTTTTGTGGTTGACCCGATTGACGGTACGCGTGCTTTTCTCGCCGGTGATAACCAGTGGTGTGTGAGCATTGCGGTGATTGAAGACGGCAAGCCGCGTTGCGGTGTGTTGGATGTGCCGGTGCGCAAAGAGGTTCTGACTGCGGTACGCGGACAGGGGGCTTTTCAAAACGACAGGGCGATCAGCGCGCATTTGCCGGATAATGGGCGCAGTTATCCGGTGGCAATGTCCCGATCACATTTTAATGAACTGCCGGAGGGCTTTCGCAGCAAAGTCGCTTTTGCATCCTATGTGCCGTCTCTGGCCTATCGCATCGCCAAGGTCG
>JAIRVW010000383.1 GCA_031253705.1 Brucellaceae bacterium | reverse complement strand
CCGCCAAAGAGCGTGCATCGCGCACAGGGCCAAACAGGCCAATTGGTGCGGACAAACGCGCAATCTGCGCTTCCGAAAATCCGCCTTGCAACAAATGCGCACGCCGCACTTCATGCGTGCGTCTGCTGCCAAGACAACCAATATAAAAAGCACTGCTGTTCAGTGCCTGCTTCAGCAGCGGCAGCTCCTTATCGAGATCGTGCTGAAGAAACACCACGGCTGTCGCCTCATCCGTATTCGCAGGCAAAACGCCCCGCACAGTCTCAATATTCAGCGCTGCAACAACTTGAGAGAGAACTTCGCTTTCCAGTCCCTGCCCGAGCAGCACGATGCGTAAGGCAGGCGGCAGCACAACAGCAAAAGCACCATCCTGCCAGCCGGTTTTCAGCACTTTTGAACAGCTCAGCATCTGTTTTTCGAAATGATAAGCCAGCGCAATGCTGCGTCGCTGTGTATGGCCATTGAGTGCAGCATCCAGTGCCTGCGCATCTCTCAGCACATGGATCGCCAGCACAATCCCGCCGCCGCAAGGCAAAACCACATCAAAATAGGAAGAGCCCTTGCCGAGTTTCACAGTTCTGTCGCGATGTTCCGTCAGCGCCTGCACAGCTTCATGCGCAACAACGCCCTCACCACAACCACCGGAAACCATACCGCAATAGCCGCCCTCAGCTGTCACCGCCATCACGGAGCCTAGTGCGCGGGACGAACCGCCATTGATCTCCGTCAGCATCACCAGCGCACAAGGCTTTCCCTGCTGCACGGTCTCATGCGCAAAACGCAGCACATCAACTGTCTGATCTGTATGAAATAAGCGATGCACATCGACTTTTTCAGGCGCGATATCATCGTTCATAGAGAATAGCCTTGTTAAATTTATCACTCAAAAACATACCGGCGGATTTTCACCCGCCGGTATTTGATTGCAAGCAGAAATCAGCTGCCTGCTTTTTCAATATCCTGCACGGTAATATTAGCAGGCTGGCCGCCCCATTCAGCGCGCATATAATTGACCAGATCAGCAATTTCCTGCTTTGTCAGCGTATTCTTGAAACCCGGCATCGCCTGCATCACTTCGCCATTGGCAAGTTTCTGCTCAGCGATCCCGTCCAGAATAACATGGATCAGATTGCTCGGATCAGCCAGCATTGCACTGGTATTGGTGGTCATTGCCGGAGCAATATGCGGTTTGCCTTCACCATCCATTCCATGACAACCGGCACAGACAGCCATATAGGCATCGCGGCCGCTCTGACGCACGGCGGCATCAATCGCCACCGGCGTCTGCTCCGGTGCTGCCGGCAGCTTGTCACCGGTCAGATAGGTCTGGATCGCGGCAATATCCTCGTCCGTCATATATTGGGATGAATGCAGCAGCACCGGATACATTTCCAGCGTCATTGTGCCCTGAGGCGACATGCCGGTTTTGAGGAATTTGCGCATATCCTCAACCGTCCAGCCACGCGAAGCCAAAGCTTCCGGCTTCAGACTTGGCGCTGTGATCTTACCGAGAATACCGCCTTCATAGGCTGACGCCATTTTCAGACCGCCGATTGCATTACGCGGCGTATGACATTCCTGACAATGGCCGAGAACATCGGTCAGATAAGCACCATTGGCCACCTGTGCAGAGGTATTAGCCGGCATTTGCAGCTTCGGATTAACCAGATTCCAGTAAGACAATGCCCAGCGCTGATTAAACGGGAAAGGCAGCCCCACTTCCGGATTAGCCCGTTTCACCGGCTGCTGCTCCATCAGATAGGCATAGATCGCATCGGAATCTTCCGGACGGATCGTGTGATAGGACACATAAGGCATGGCCGGATAAAGCCGTTTGCCGTCTGCCCGCACACCGTCAGCCACCGCATGATAGAAATCCGCAGAACTGTAATTGCCGATACCGGTTTCTTTATCCGGTGTAATATTGGTGCCGTAGAGCACACCGAACGGCGTATCAATCGCCAGACCGCCCGCATAAGGTGCTCCGTCCGGCGACTGGTGGCAGGCCGCGCAGTCTGCTACAGCGGCGAGATATTTACCACGTGCAACCAGTTTGGTTTTTTCCTCGCCGGTTGCAGCCAGACGCTGCGCAGCGGCTTTATCATCATAAGACGATTTGGCAGGCCAGAACGGCACAGAAGCCGCAACAACCGCACCGACAACACCAAGCCTGAGAATCCATTTTACTGCTGGTTTCATTTAACAAGCCCCGGTGTGTTCATGACAACATCATGTACCGCACTGTAATAGCGCACATAACCGGTGCAGCGGCAGATATGGTCATTGAGTGAATCTTCAATCACCTGCTTCACATCTTCTTTTGCCACGGGTTCCTTCTGCAAACGCTCTACCAGTACGGTCGCAGCATTCACAAAACCCGGTGCGCAATAGGAGCACTGGAAGGAGAAGTGGTCGAGAAAAGCTTCCTGAATGGCAGAAAGCTTCAGCTTGCCATCCTCGCCTTTGGTTGCATGACCTTCAACGGTACGGATAGAACGGCCGTTGAAATAATGCGCGCCGGTAATGCAGGTACGCATTTCACGGCTTGTACCATCCGGCTCATCCACAATCACGGTGCAGGCGCGGCAAAGTCCCTGTCCGCAGCCGAAACGACTGCCGGTGAGATCTGCATATTCATGCAGGAAATCCACCATCGACAATTCGTCAGGAATGGTCATCGGGCCTACCTGCTGACCATTGATGCGCAGTGTGATTTCGCGTGTCGGGATACTCATGACAATGCCTCTTTAATCTTTTCTTCCGTCAGCGGGAGTTCGCGCAGATATTTGCCCACGGCATGCGCGACCGCATTGGCAACCGCAGGAATGGTCGGAATCTGTACGACCTCTGCAATGCCTTTCGGATGGTCTTCCTGTTCTGTCACGGGCAGAATATTCGCCGTCTGCTGCCAGACAGCCACATCCTTGCCCCGTGGCAGGCGATAGCGGTTGAAGTTCCAGTCGCCGCTGCCCGGACCACCTTCATAAAGCGGCATGCCTTCATAGAGCGCATGACCGACCGACATGCCGATACCGCCCTGCAACTGACCGGACACGAATTCCGGCACCAGCACACGTCCGCAATCCAGCGAAGAATGATGCGACAGAATTTTCACTTCACCGGTACCGCGATTAACGCTGACTTCAATCAGCGCCGATGCCGGTGCAAAACGGGACCAGCTGGCATTATCCACCTGCGGATCCATATAGGTCACATTGCTGCGCTCAATACGCTGCCATTGATCGGAACCGGTCTGGATCGCCAGACCGTCAATCGGACGGCGGCTGGTTTCACCGAGAATATCATAATCGGCTTCACCCCAGCCCCAGCGGTCAAAGGCGTGAACCATTGCACCGGTAATAGCTTTCAGTTCATGCGCTTTGGCTGCGAGTTCTGCCAATGTCAGTGCACGGCCATCGGAAAGCGTGAATTTCTCATCTTTCCATGAAGCACCGGCAGCGGTTTCAACACTCACATCCCACAAAGCCGCAGCCGCAGGAACAATGCCGCGCTCATAAATGAGACGGCCAGCTTCATGCGTGCCATGGGTGAAATAGAACGCGCTGTTCGTCGCACTCGATGCCGAAGCCAGTGCCGGTGTCCAGCGCGGGTTCGGGGACATCTCATCCTGATGGGCTTTGTCCATCACAAACGGGCTGAGCGTGGCGAACATTTCCAGCGGCGACCAGTCAAGGGCAGCGCTTTCAATTTCATCAGCAGGCTTGCCGAGCCAGCGCGAGCACATCAGTGCCTGCGTGCTGACCGCACCGGTGCCGATTTCCACGGCAATATGATGCAGGCGGATTTTACCTTCCGGCGTCAGTGTCACCGCAGCGGCCACTGCCTCGTTAGAATTACCAAAGCCTTTTTTGGCAATCGCATAGCCGACACCATATTTCAGCGCCGGATTTTCTGCTTCAAACTAAGCTTTACGCTTGGCGCGATTTGCC
>JAIRVW010000381.1 GCA_031253705.1 Brucellaceae bacterium | reverse complement strand
ACCGGTGCCGGTGCGGAAGCCCGTATTGCACTGGGCTGGATTATCGTTGGCGGTCTTGGTCTGGCAACCATTGCCACGCTTTATGTGACACCGGTGGCCTATCTGCTGCTCGGCCGTTTCACAAAGCCGAAAAGCGATGAGGAAAAACGCCTCGACCGTGAGCTGGCTCATGCAGCCACGCTGGAGATGAAGCCGGAATAAGAAGCAAAAATGGCGGGGATTCTTCAAGAAGAATCCCCGCCATTTTTATATGTGTTCACACGCCAATCGGCATCAGTGCGGGATCGCGTTCCACTTTGCGTGGTGCCACCACATCTTTCCAGACCGACAAAGCCTGCTGTTGCGGCGTATTCGGGGCACGTTCGACGAATTGACCGGCACCGGGTTCGGCCAGCACCTTGCCTTGCGCATAGGCGACACGGCCGCCGCTGATGGTCATACGCGGGAGACCGGTAACTTTCATCCCCTCAAACACGCTGTAATCAATCGCCGACTGCTGCGTTTTGGCTGAGATTGTCTTGGTTGCATTCGGATCCCAGATCACCAGATCAGCGTCCGATCCTTCCAGCACAGCGCCTTTGCGCGGATAGATGTTGAGGATTTTTGCCGCATTGGTTGAGGTAACCGCGACAAATTCATTCTCGGTGAGGCGACCGGTGCGCACCCCTGTCGTCCAGAGTACCGGCAGACGTTCTTCCAGTCCTGCGGTGCCGTTCGGGATTTTGGTGAAGTTGCCAACACCATGGCGTTTTTGTTCGGTGGTGAAAGCGCAATGGTCAGTGGCTACACATTGCAGACTACCGGCGCTTAAACCCGCCCAGAGGCCATCCTGATTGAGCTTGTCGCGAAACGGCGGTGACATCACCCGCCGCGCTGCATAGTCCCAGTTTTTATTCTGATATTCGCTCTCATCCAGTGTCAGATGCTGGATCAGCGGTTCGCCGTAAACACGCATGCCTTTCTGGCGGGCACGGCGGATGGCCTCATGCGCCTGTTCGCAGGAAACATGCACCACATAAAGCGGCACGCCTGCCTGATCGGCAATCATAATCGCACGGTTGGTGGCTTCGCCTTCGACTTCCGGCGGTCGGGAATAACTATGCGCTTCAGGGCCTGTATTGCCTGCGGCCAGCAGATTTTGCTGTAATTGCGCGACAATATCACCGTTTTCCGCATGTACGAGCGGCATGGCACCGATTTCGGCACAACGGCGGAACGAGGCAAACATCTCGTCATCATTGACCATCAGTGCGCCTTTATAGGCCATGAAATGTTTGAAAGTATTGACGCCGCGTGCCACCACTTCCGGCATTTCATTGTAGCAGCGCTCGCTCCAGCCGGTGACAGCCATATGGAAGGAATAGTCGGTGCGTGCTTTTCCGGCTTTCTGAAACCATTCCTGCAGTGCTTCCAGCAGATTGCCTTCCGGTGAGGGCAGCACAAAATCAACCACCATCGTGGTGCCGCCTGCCAGTGCCGCAGCCGTACCACTGTCAAAATCGTCGGTACTGTGGGTGCCCATAAACGGCATTTCCAGATGGGTATGGGGATCAATGCCACCAGGCATAATCAGGCAGCCATGCGCATCAATTGTGGTGTCGCCCTGCAAATCATGGCCGATAGCGGCGATTTTGCCGTCTGCGATCAGGATATCGGCATCGTAAGAGCGGTCTGCGGTAACGATTTTACCGCCTTTAATCAGTGTGGTTTTGTTATCTGTCTGTGACTTGGTAGGTGATCCGGTATGTGACATTGTTCGTTTCCCCTTATGGTTTTTTGCGAACAGATGCGGATTAATCGAAAAGGTTAGGGGCTCCGGCACAAATGTCTCATGCCGGAGCGGGTATTTTATACGATTTCAGCGGTCTCCAATGCCGCATGCAACAACACATCCGCGCCGTTACCTGCCCATTCCTTGCTGATGTCTTCCGCTTCATTGTGGCTCAGACCATCAACGCAAGGGCACATAATCATGGCTGATGGTGCGACCTGATTAATCCAGCAGGCATCATGACCGGCACCGGAAATAATATTGCGATGTGTCAGCCCGAGGCGCTCTGTTGCCTGACGAATGGTCGAGAGGCAGGTCTCGTCAAAGGAAACCGGATCAAAAGCGCCGACTTCTTCGATCTGATAG
Source organism: Brucellaceae bacterium (assembly GCA_031253705.1). Classification (GTDB taxonomy): domain Bacteria; phylum Pseudomonadota; class Alphaproteobacteria; order Rhizobiales; family Rhizobiaceae; genus Pseudochrobactrum. The sequence continues at coordinate 380 of JAIRVW010000381.1, read as the reverse complement.
GTTAGGCCAATTTTCTCGCAGATTTCTGCAACGGATTTCTCTAGCTTCTGTACCATAATGGCGAGTTCTGCTTTGTCCGGATTGCGGAAATCAGCGACGAATACAGCAGTGCCCGGAATGATGTTGCGAGAATTCGGGCTGATATGGGCATAGCCGACAGCACCCACGCCGTTTGGCGCGTGTTCCCATGCGATTTCATCCACGCGCTCGGTAATGCGTGCCATGCCAAGTCCTGCATTCACACGTTTGCGCATTGGCGTTGAGCCCGTATGGGCTTCCTTACCGGTCAGCGTAATCTGCAACCATTTCAGCCCCTGACCGTGGGTGACAATACCGATATCCAGCCCTTCGTCTTCAAGGATAGGGCCTTGTTCAATATG
>JAIRVW010000371.1 GCA_031253705.1 Brucellaceae bacterium | reverse complement strand
TCAAAATACGGATAGACGAGATCAACAATCAGATTCACCACCACGTAGATACCGGCGATGAACAACAGGCAGCCCTGAATAACCGGATAGTCACGGGCAAAAATCGCATTGACCAGCAGGCGGCCAAGACCCGGAATGGTGAAAACCGTTTCCACAACCGCAACACCGGCCAGAAGATTGCCGAGGATCAGGCCGAGCAATGTCCATGTCGGGCCGAACGCGTTGCGGAAAGCATGGCGCCACATCACAGTGCCTTCAGACAGACCTTTGGCGCGGGCATGCATAATATATTCAAGATTGAGCACTTCCAGTGTCGAAGCGCGCGCCATACGCATGATGACGCCGATTTCATGGAGAAACAGCGTCATCACCGGCAGGATCAGATAGATCAGCGCGGCCTTCGGGCTTTCTGAGAAACTGACATAGCCGACAACCGGCAGCCAGCCGAGTTTCATGCCGAAGCCGAGGATCAGCAGCAGTCCCATCCAGAATGTCGGGATGGAGAGCAGCAATGTAGCGCAGCTGACAACCGTGAAATCTGTGAGGCTGTTCTGCTTCCATGCGGCGATCATACCCAAAGGCACCGCAACCAGAGTTGCCAGTATCATAGCAGTAAACACAATCGTGGCACTGGTGGAAAAGCGATCGAGGATCAGCCCCAGCACCGGTTCTTTATTGGCAATGGAAACGCCGAAATCACCTTGCAGAATATTACCCGCCCAGATGAAAAATTGCGTGGCGATACTTTGATTGAGCCCCAGTCTTTCACGCAAGGCTTCCAGCGCTGCGGCATCTGCCGCATCGCCGAGCATCATCGCTGCCGGATCACCGGGGATCATGCGGACGATGACGAAAACCGCCACCGCCACAATGAGCAGCGTAGGAATAGCCATGACTATCCGTGTCAGTGCAAATCGAAGCATGGCCTCAGCCTTTTATCGATACAGCCTGCGCAGGTTTTCCGGCATCCGCAGGAACCGGCGTATCATTGCGCAGCGTGTAGCTGGTGAAGGTACGGTTGAGCGCCGGCAAAGGGGCAATTTCCATGAAATTCAATGCGGCTTCCATGATAACCATGGCAACGGTTGCGGTGAGATTGCTGGTATCGCTCGGACGTGGCGGACGGCAAACAGCAAATGGCGTAAGGAAATCATCAAACAGGGCAGTTTTCAGCGCCTGACGATCGAGCTTCTCGCCCTGCTGCTCGAGGATCTTGCGCACGCGCCAGTCGCGATAGAAGCTTTCCGCCACATAAGGGCGGCCGGTATCCACAAGTTTGGACAATGCAACGGGGCTGACCCAGTGATTGGCATGCACAATCAGGTCATTTTCAGGATAAAGCGGGAAGGCCTCATCCGGCGCGCATTCAAAATCAATGCCGAAACCGGCAGCACTCGCAATCATAATATTGTTTGAGCAGGATTTCGGTGTGGTGGCTACAGTCTTGATTGCTTTAGCAAAATGTTCCTGCTCCAGCACTTTGCGACGCAGCAGACCCAGCGGCACACCGAGTTTTTTATAGTCGCGGTCGCATTCCAGATAGTTGGCAGTAATAGTAATGCCCGCCTCGTTGAAACCGCTGCGTGCCAGACCGCCTGCCTCAACAAAGGTGACATAGTCGGGCCCGTCTTCACGCTGAACGCGTAAGACAACACCGGTTTCGGCACATTCCGCGCGCCAGTCCCAGTTCTGACCGTGCACCAGATTTCCGGTTTTGCTACGTTCCGGCATGATCAGGGCGCCGGTGCAGCCGTCATCGAGATCATCATCTTCCGGCGCGCCGGTCATGGTGCGTGCCATGGCTACAACTTCGGTACGGGCATTGATCATCACGATGTCTTCAAAGGCAACGCCTGAGCCGTCGCTGATACCGCGCATTTCTTCAAGATAAAGCGGTTCAAATTCGGTGATCTTGGCCGCGCAATCATCAATCAGCTTGCTCTTTTGTGCGGGAGAAAGGCCAAAGCCGGTCAGTGTACCGGTATAGAGTTCTGCACTGCGTGTAATGCGTGATTTCAGCAAGACCCCGTATTGACGACCACGCTCATAGGCTTCTCCGGTCAGGGCTACAAAAGGAAATGGCTCAATCGTCATTGGGTGTCCTGTATTGTATTTTGTATTCATGTAATACACATGTTCTGTCTTTTTGAGGAAGTCAACAGAATTTTTGATGTGAGCGATACAATTTATCCGAAACACTGTCCCCTGGCGGATATATCAACAGGCATAGCATTGTTTGCAGGCGTGCGAATGCAGCCGCAGAGGTCTATGCAGGTTTGTTTTGGGATTATGTTTTAACAAAAAACAGAAAACGCAGCGTTTTGCAGCATGCAGGCGGAATATGCAGTCGGTTTTATAAAAAACGGATCAGCCATGTATCACAGGCTGATCCGTGCAGATAATCTGTATCGTCCGGCTTACTGAAGCAGAGCGGGATAAAATATGTAATTGTTATGAATTATGAGAGCCTGTTTCAGGCGGCTGTTGTTTCATGCAGATGCTTCCAGCGTACCTGCATGTTCTGATCTTTTACCAATACAGCCGTTGACAGACGTTTGTCTGGCTGGTGGCCTGTTTGGTGCTGTATTTCCTGATAGGTCACAACAGCACCATCAGAAGTCTCATAGATGATTGCCATATTCTCCAGTGTGATTTGCAGGCCGGGTTTTGTCTTGCCATGCGCTTTGAAGAAGGCGCAGATTTCCGGATAGCCAAGTTCTGTTCCGCCCATGGTGATCATGCTGAAGGCTGCAGTAAAATCAGCCATGAGTTTTTCATAAAGTGCATCACTGCTGTCTGCGCCGCTAAACCAGCTTTCAATCCTGCCGACAGTGTTCCGGACGAGGTCAAAATAGATATTATTGTGTGTCATTTTAAATCGCTTTCTGAGTTAGGAGCGGGTGTGAAGAGTGTTGAGGATCTGCCGGTTCTGCAGGCGGGCACATAAGGCAAGCGGTATCAAAGCGGATGCCGCGACGATGAGAAAACAGAGATGGAACGCGCCTGTCGCAGCTTCATTTTGCAGCGGATCGGCTACATTGCTGACGCCTATCCATGACAAAATCAGGTTCAAAAACAGGGAAATAAGCGCAACGCCAAAGCCAAAGGCCAACTGCCGGTTGATGTTCCAGATTGCGCTGGCGTCGGCCAGATCGGCTGGCTGCACCTGAATGAAAGCGGTACTCTGTGCGGTGCTGCTGCACAGGCTGCCGCCAAATCCCATCAGCGCAAAAGCAGTGAGCAGCAGCGCATATTGATCCGCTGTGTGAGTGAGGACGAGCAACGCAATGCCGCAGCCCTGAAGAAGACAGCCGGTGACAAATAACGGGCGGGGGCCGTAATGATTGTAGAATTTTCCGGTCAGGCTGATGGCAATAAAAGCAGCAAGTGACCATGGCAGCATCAGAAAACCGGTATCGGTGGCGGCCATCCCCAGCACCGATTGCAGATAGAGCATGGTCACTATGCTGATGCCGATAAATACGCCGGGGATCAGCAAATAGACCAGCATTGAAATTTGCAGCAGGGGGTCACGGATTAAGCGCAGATTCAGTATTGGCTGCGGTTTTGACAGGCTGTGTCGGATGAATACAGCCGTACTCATCAGTCCGGCAAATGTACAAAGCGCTCCGGTCAACAGCGTGCCACTGTCTGCCAGCTGAGACAGTCCGAACAGCAGGAATACGAGCCCGAAAGAACCGGTGAAAAAGCCATAGAAATCAAACGGTGGCGGGGAGTGCTTCTCTGTTACATCGCTTTTGAGCCAGCAAGCGGCAAGGCCGAATGTGATCAGCGCCAGTGGCAGATTGAGGAAGAAGATCCAGCGCCAGCCGAGATAATCAACAATGATCCCGCCAGCTGCCGGAGACAGGGCAGGCGCCAGCAAAGCGACCAGCATGATCACAGAGGACAGACCTGCGCGTTCATCCGGCCGGTAATGCTGGTAAGTCAGGGTCTGGCCGACCGGAATGAGCAGCCCGCCGCCAAGCCCCTGCAGAACCCGCCACGCTACCAGCATATAGACCGATCCGGCGAGCGCTGCGCCTGCTGTAGCAAAAGCAAAGAGTGACAAAGACAACAGCAATATGGTTTTCGCGCCGTAGCGTCTGGAGAGCCAGCTGCTCAAAGGGATGATCAGTGTCAGCCCGAGGATATAGCCAGTGCCGATCCAGCTGAGTTCCGTAACGCTGGCATGCAGATCATCCGCAATCAGCGGATAAGCAACGCTGGCGACAAACAGATTGATCAGGTCCAGAAAGAAGCCAAGCAAATAAACAGTGGCAATTTTAACGCGATATGACATGGGATCTCCTAAAGCAGATCCGTCTATACGCCTCGTGATAATGATGATAAGTCAGACAATTCTGAAATAAATAGCAAAATTATTTTGACAATAGGCGGCGCAGCCATGCTCAATCTGCAACGGGTAAGCATCTTCGTGACAGTTGTTGACAGCGGATCATTTACCGCTGCTGCAGAGCTGCTCGGCCAGACGCGGGCAGTTGTGAGTTTTAATATTAAACAGCTGGAAGCTGATCTGGGTGTGTCATTGCTCACGCGTACAACGCGCCGGCTGATGGTGACTGAAGCGGGGCAACGCTTTTATACGCACGGGCAGAAATTATTGCAGGACGCTGCCCTTGCCGAAGAGGATGCACGCAGCGGCCATCAGGGATTGAACGGACTCTTACGCATCACCACGACACCGGAATATGGCGTTTATAAAATAGTACCGGCGCTGGCTGCGTTCTCACAGCTGCATCCGCAACTGAAAATACAACATAGCGCATCTTCGCATCATGCTAATCTGGTGGCTGAACGTTTTGATGTGGCAATACGTATGGGGCATATTGCAGATAGCGGCTACCGTGCTGCTCTGATTGAAAAATATACGATTATTCCGGTTGCCTCTCCTGATTATCTGCATAATGGCGGTTTTAGTGCGCCAGCCGGTCTTGATGAACTCAAAGCAATGCGGTGGATGGCGCATAGCCGGTTAGATGCACCTCTGATCTGGGAAATTGAAACGCCGCAAAAGACGCGCCAGCTGCTGGATATTCAGACACAGGCCGTGATCACCGCAGACAGTTCTTCCGCCTTACGGGCTTTCGCTTTGCGTGGTGCCGGTGTCGCCTTGCTGCCGGAATGGCTGGTAACGGAGGATATTGCCGCGGGGCGCTTGTTGCATTTATTGCCGGATTTCCGGTTCCCGCGGCAGAGCGTATCCGCCGTTTATCCCAATACGCGCCATATTCCGGCGAAAGTCAGGGCATTTATTGATTTTTTGAAAACCTGCTGAGAAGGTTTATTTTGCTCTTACCGGTCTGATCAGCAGAAGAGTGATACATCCGGCTATTGTTGCGAGGATGGCGGCATAAAAAGACAAGGTGGTAATTGCTGTTGTCAGTGCTGCCTTTGCGATTTCTTGTGCGCCAGCTGCATTTTCAATATGGGCAAGGGCTGTCGCGAGGTCGCCGCTGGCAACGCGTCCTATGAATGCCGGATCATAGCCTGAAAGTGAGCGTGTAAGGCTTGCGCTGAAAATTGCACCGAGACCCGCTATGCCGATACCGAAGCCGAGCTGGCGCATTGTATTGCTGATGCCGGATGCCATGCCGCTGCGTTCTGCAGGAACCACGCTGATAGCGACATTTGATAATTCCCCGTTGATCAGTCCCGCTCCGATGCCTGTGGCGATCATGCCTGCATAAAGTGCAACTGTTCCGCTGCCGGTCATCTGGCTCAGCAGGAATGCGCCTCCTGCGATGATGAACAGGCCGAGCGATAAAAATACACCGGATGGTATGAGGGTGGCACAACGCGCGCTGACAGGCCCCATGATCAGCAAGGGAATTGCCATTACAAGGAGAGCCAGACCGGTTTGTGAAGGGCTGTAGCCAAGGACACCCTGAATATATACCGGCAGATAAACGAGCAACGTGAAGAACGCGGCGGCAATACTGAGGGCAACAACAGAGGCACCGGCAAAGGTCGGATTTGCGAAGAGAGACAAATCGAACATCGGGCGTTTTTGCCGTAATTGCAGGCCGATGAAAACCGCAAGCAGCAGGATGGCGATTGCAAAAAGACTGATGATCAGCGGGCTTGTCCAGCCATAATTATTAGCTTCGATCAGCGCATACATCAGGACGATGAACATGGTTGTGAAACTCGCGAGCCCTTTCCAGTCAATCGTTCCTGCATGCTCGTCCCGTGTTTCATCTGCACACCGGTAGCTGATGATAAGAAGCGGCAGGCAAACCGGCAGATTAATGAAGAAAATCCAGCGCCAGCTCAGGTTTTCAGTCAAAAGGCCACCGATCAGAGGCCCCAATGCAGAGCCTGCACCCACGACAACGCCCCAGATCGCGAAAGCGCGGACGCGCTCCCGACCGTGAAATACCTGCACAAGCAGTGCCAGTCCGGCACTGAGCATAAAGGCAGCACCGGTTCCTGCCGCAGCGCGTCCCGTAATAAGCAGCAGCGGGGACGTTGCCAGTCCGCATAACAGACTGGCAACAAGAAATATCCAGAGCCCTGCAATGAATGTACGTTTGCGTCCGAAACGGTCAGCGAGTGTCCCGCCGGTTAAAACCAATGCGGCAAATGTCAGTACATAGGCATTCAACACCCATTGCAGCTCTGTAAAACCGGCGGATGTTGCGCGCTGAATTTGTGGCAGAGAAACCGTGACGACTGTGGTGGCGAGCGGCTCAAGAAAGCTGGCAATACAAACGGCCAGCAACAGCCAGTATCGTCGATGAGAGTGAGAGGAGGCATAAGAAGCATGCGTCATTGAAAGGGTCTTTCGGCTAAAAACTATGTGCGAGATTCCCTATTGGTGAAACTGATTGAGGTTAAGCGCCGTATTTTCCCTTCATTGGGGAAATAAATTATGCAATGGTATTTGCATGAACCTTGATCGTATGAGTGATATCATCGCCTTTATCCGCACTGCGGATGCGCGGAGTTTTACCGTGGCTGCGGAGCAGCTTGGCTTGTCGCGTTCGGCGGTTGGCAAAAGGATTGTCCGGCTGGAAGAGCGGCTGGGGGTGCGTTTGCTGCACCGTACGACCCGTAATGTCAGCCTGTCCGATGAAGGTGCTGTTTTTATGAACGCTGCCAGCGGATAGTCGCCGATCTGGATGAAGTGGAAGCGGCAATGGCCACTCGCAAGCAGGAGCCGCGCGGGCGTTTAAGAATTGATGTGCCGTTTTCTTTCGGCCGGATGCATGTCTTGCCGGTTTTGCATCGCTTTATGGCAGACTGGCCGGATCTGGCAGTCAGTGTCAGCTTTTCAGACAGATATGTCGATCTGATTGATGAAGGTATTGATCTTGCAATCCGTATCGGCGGTGCGGATGACAGCCGCCTGATGACACGAACACTGGCGCCCCACCGTCTGGTGACATGTGCAACGCCTGAATATCTGGCAGCGCGTGGTGTGCCCAAGGTGCTTGAGGAACTGTCCGGACATAGCTGCCTGACCTTTATGCATGGGGGAAAGGTTGCGGACTGGCGGTTTGCGGTTGAGGGAAATCTGCGGACTTTGCCGGTTCAGGGGCGTTTTTGTGCCGGAAATGCTGAAGCATTACGGGACGGGGTGCTGGCCGGTTATGGTATCGGCCAGCTTGCGACTTTTCTGATCGGTGACGATTTGCGAGCCGGACGGCTGGTGCCTGTTCTTGACGCTTACGCGGTAAACGGTGAGCCAATCCGTGCAGTCTATCCGTCTCCCCGACACCTTTCGCCCAAGGTGCGGCGCTTTATTGATCTTCTTGCAGAGAGCTGGTCACCGCAGCCGGAATGGGATCGCGCATTGGTGTAAGCACACGACTGTCAGCGGAAAACCGATAATCCGGATGAAGTGGAAAAATGTGACTGCGTGATCATTTTCTAAAATATATGTTGTCTTATTGAAGTGGTTTCTTTGTTTTATTCGCTAAACTATTCATTGAAATGCATTTTTACGATATAATAATAGTAAATTATTTTTGTTTTTAATTATTCTATAGATCAAAATTAATGTTTTTTCTAATTTCAAGAAACAATTTCGTGTAAAAACGATACTTGTTGCAATAAATTCCCTGTGTTAGCCTGATCGCGAGAATGTAACCACTTATGCATAAATTATCAGCAACAGGGGGCTTTCTTGACCAAGCATATTATCGTTGTCGGAGGCGGTATTGGCGGCACAATGACTGCCAATAGTATCGTGGCTAAGCTTTATCCGGAAGTAGCACGCGGCGCTGTCAAAGTAACATTATTGTCGGACTCGCCTTGGCATTATTATAAACCTGCTTTTATGTATGTGGCCTTCGATATGTTTTTTGAAGGCGAATTGCGGCGCAAGCAACAGACACTGCTGCGCCCGGAAATTAACTTTCAGGTCGATAAGGTTACCCGTTTTGATTTTGCCGGTTCAACAGTGACAACTGAGAGCGGTAAGACGATTGGTTATGATTATATTGTGGTTTCTACCGGCTGTTTACCGGCACCGGAACGTATTCCGGGACTGAAACAGGCGGGTGATTACTTCTATCAGCAGAAGCCAGCGCTGCAACTGGCTGAGAAGCTGCGCAATTTTGAAAAAGGCCGTATTTTCATTACGGTCAACTTCCCTAAAACGCCGAATGTTCCGCATCAATGCGGCATTGCCCCGATTGAAACCACACTGATGCTGGATGAATATCTGCGGCGCAAAGGTGTGCGTGATCAGGTGGAGATCGTCTATACCTATCCGACAGTTTCCCAGCTCTTACGAAACTGCCTCTTCCTTCAGCAGGAAGTATGTGAAGTCATGCCTGCCATTTTCGAAAGCAAAGGCATTAAGTTCCAGCGTGGCTTTACACTCGCATCCGTTGATCCCGAGCGTAAAACGGCTGTTTCCGAAGAGGGGAAGGAGGAGAATTTTGACCTCCTGATGTGTACACCGCCTATCAGGGCTGTCGATGCAGTTCTGGAAAGCGGTGTTTCACAAGCGGCGGATAATGAAGGCTGGCTGCCGACAAACCGTCAAACTCTGCAGCTGGACGGCTATCCCAATGCCTATGTGATGGGCGATACGGTTGATTTGCCGATCTCCAAAGCTGGCGGCTCCTGCCACAACCAATGTCCTGTGGTCGCTAATAATATTGCCGGTGATATTCGTCTTGGCCGTGTTGTTGATGCTGATGACGGCAAGGTGCAGGCCGTTGCTCAGATGGGGCTCGAGGCGGGTATGCCGCTTTGGTATAATTACGATGAGGATGTGCATCCCACACCGCCGACAAAAGTCGGAGGACTGCTGCGTAAGGCTTTCAATCGCGGGATATATTGGTCTGTCGCGCGCGGTATCATCTGAATCTATGACAAGATGCAGCCTCAGGGGAGGACATGACTTTGAAAAAATCCAATCCAGACGAATTTGCAACATTGTCGCCTTTGCTGGATGAAGCGACAGAACGTGGCCTTAAAGACTTGCTGGAAAAAGTTTCACCGCTTTTACAGGGCAAGCGTCTTCATAATGTGGTCGATCTCTTGTCTCTGGCTTCTGACGGCGTTGATATGTTTGACGATGCCATGGTGCAGAAACTGATGAAAGCCTATGAGGAATCCGTCGGTGCGGTGTGGTCATTGGGCAATGCTGCCCGTTATGCACAGAACCAGACGGCGACTTTGCCGTTGCCGTCATTGTTCGGCCTTTTAAAAGTCGCCGGTAATGAGGATGTTCGGCGCGGGCTGCATTTTGTGTTGCAGTTTCTTGCCGTGCTTGGCCGGCAAATGGACAAAACAACAGAAGAATGACAGTTGAAACGGATATCGGGCGTCTTTATGAGGAGAGTGTGCGGGAATGGGCACGGAAATCCCGTAATGATGCCCGTCTCGTGTCTGCAGATCTGACCATTCGTTGCACGAGTCCTGCCTGCGGCAGTGCTGTCACTCTGGATATTTGTCATCATCAGGGGCTGATTACAGCGCTTGGCTATCAGGCGCGGGCTTGTACGCTTGGCATGGCGTCAACAGCCGTTGTTGTGGCAAAAGCACCGGATTGCAGCTTTTCAGCTGTTCATGAAATCGGTGTAAAGCTTGGCCGTTTGCTGGCAGGTGAGAATGTGTGCTTTCCTGAGGAGTGGCGTGCGCTGGAGATGTTTATCGCCGCCCGCAGTTTTAAAACGCGCCACGGCTCTATTATGCTGCCTTTTCAGGTGCTTGAAAAAGCAGCCGGTCAGTTGTGGTAGTACATTGAAATATTGACCTATACAGGCTTGCTTGCCAGATAGGCGGCGTGAGCGACGGCTTCAACCTGATGATCCTGTAACGTGCTTGTTGCAATACGCACAGCTGACAGCGGACGCACGGAGAATTTTGATCCGGGTGCTACGGCAATATTGCGTGCTGCTAGCGTGATCATAGCAAATTGCTCCGATTGTACCGGCATGAGACAGCATAATCCGTGATTATCCGGCATTTGCAGGCCAAGACCTGCGAGTGCAGCCTGAAACTGACGGGCGCGCTGTTGATAAATTTGCCGTGCCTGCTCCAGCCCGTTTTGGGTTGCCTCATCCTTGAGCAGCCATGCAACGGCGGATTGCAGAATGCGGCTTGTCCAGCCGGAGCTGAAACTACGGTAAGACTGGATTTGCTCAACCAGATTGGCCGAGCCTGAAAGAACGGCGAGGCGCAAATCCGGCCCCAATGTCTTGGAATAAGACAGGATATGCACCACACGGTCGGGGAAACGCGCGCCGAGTGTCTGACGTGGTGCCATGGCGATATCCGCCACGCCGTCATCTTCGATAATCAGCGTATCATGCCCTTCCAGAACATCGCCGAGTGCCATCAGCCGCTCTTTGCTCATGCAATGGCTGGTGACGGAATGCACCCGTGGCTGAAACAGAAAAGCAGCGGGCTTTTGTTCCAGTGCCGATGCTAAAGAAGCAGGCAGCGGCCCCTGATCGTCACAGGTGACCGGAATAATTTTGGCACCAAAATCTTCAAGAATATCAAGAAGGCGCATGGCCGTCGGATCTTCAATGGCAATGGATGCACCGGGTGTAACGAGGGCATGGATCAGTGTATAGGTGGCATTATAGCCGCCATTGGTGGCCAGAAAGGCCTCCGGCTCATAAGGCCAGTCGCGGCGCACAGCTTCTTCCAGTTCCGGCAGAATACGCACGCGCTGATAGCTGTTGAGTCCCTCTGCCTGCGCACCGTGACGCAGAGCCTGCTCCAGTGAAGGCAACAATGCTGTGTCTGGTATAGCCATGGAGAGATCCAGCACATCATCACCATAATTGCCGAAACTCATCAGGCGGGCAGGTTTTGCCGCAAAATGATCGCCGCTCACCCATGTGCCGTTGCGCCCCTTACCGTTGATAATTTTGAGTTTGCGCAATTCGCTCAGAGATTCGGAAATGGTCGCCGGACTGACACCCAGCACATAGGCCAGATCACGCACGGGTGGCAGCTTGGTGCCGACTGGCAGTGTGCCGCGCCGGATTAATCCTGCCATATCGCGGGCAATGCCGCGCATTGTGCGGTCTTCTAAGCGTTCAGCGAACCATTCGCAGGAATAATCATGCAGCATAAATATTATCCGATTTAATGTTCAGTAACATAATAACATTTGATCAGTTGAAGATGAACATTTAGCTTCATTTGTACAGAGGAAATTTTTGAGGGAATATTTATGCCGGTTAAATTGCGTATCGCTGTGCGTGACTGGGATTATCTGACACCACTGGCTTTGGGCGATGTGCGTTCTGAAAAGCTCGAGGTAATCGTTGATCGTGTCGGCACACTGGTTTCTCATCCGGGAGAGGATGAGGCGCATGAAGCCTCCGAAATGTCATTCAGCCGTTACGTCTCTTTGCGTGATGAGGGCGATACCAGCATTATCGGTATTC
>JAIRVW010000348.1 GCA_031253705.1 Brucellaceae bacterium | reverse complement strand
GTCAGACTGCGGCAGAGCGTGCCTTCTGCCTCTTGCTGGATACTGCAAGGGATTATCTGACTGAGGACGGCGGCATCCCTGATCCTGAAAAGATGTTGCACCGGTTGGCACGGCAAACATCCGTACTTACGGCGCATGGTCATTTTAATTTTATGCTCAGCAACGGAGACACGCTGTTTGTGCATAGCCATACGCGGCTGGATGTTCTGTTGCCGGATATACAGGAGCGGCCTGCCTGCCTGGTTGCGAGCCAGCAAATGACGGATGATGATTTCTGGTCATGCTTGCTGCCGAACACGCTGACAATGATCCGCAACGGCAAAATCCTGGCTCAGGTGCGGACAGAAAATCCGGTTTCCGAGGCAGTACGACAGCGCCATGCAGCAACCCTCAGGCACATGCAAGCGAACAGACATGCCGCGCTTGCAGCATGGCATCAGCGTGCCGGAGACGGTCATCTTTATGAAAGCAGCTGAACCGTCCCGTCCCTTTTATCTCAGCCTAAGATATTGCGGCTTAAAAATCCGCACCGGAGAAGAACAATGGCGGTTAAAGCCCTGACCTCTGATAGTTTTGCAAGCGAAGTGCTCAACACCAACGGCGTTTATGCAGTCCGTTTCTGGGCAGAATGGTGCGGGCCCTGCAGAATGATGAAACCTGTTTATGACGCGCTTGCTACAAAACTTGCCGGTCTCGCAAATTTTGCTGAAGTGGACATTGATGCCTGTCCGGAGCTCGCCTCAGCCTGCGGCATTACCAGCATACCGGCAGTCGTAATCTTTCAGGCCGGTAGCATGGTCGATCATATTGCCGGTGTGGCGCCGGGAAGCGTCTATGAAACAATTCTGAGCCAATATGCAGGTACAGAAAGTACCGGTTAAGTTCCTGCATTCTGATCTTTTCCAATAATCCAACCAATATCGCAGTCATACATGTTGTTTCCCGACAATGTGATGGTGCTTTGTACCTTTTTTTGCCTGCGATCTAAAAACTGAAACAGAATTTTGATGAATATTTCTCCTCAGATGACGCAAGCGCATGCACTCTCAGAGCGTAAACAGCGGGCAGGTTTTGTGCTGCTGGCTTTTGTGCAGGCGACGTTGATTTTTACCATTGCCCTGATCATGATCCCGCTGCCCAAAATTGCTGCGGAGTTCAATATAGACAGTGCGCAGATGCTGTTTTTGCAGGTGGCTTACGGCCTGCCTTTTAGCGGCTTATTGTTGTTCGGCGGCAGGTTGGCAGACCGCTTTCCGGAACGGCTGATGTTCTTGTTCGGGATCAGCCTGTTCGGGCTGGCATCCTTGGCGGCAGCATTTGCACCATCTTATGATGTACTGGCCGCGATGCGCTTTGTTCAGGGTATCGGCGGTGCGATTACCGCGCCAGCTGCTATGGCGGTTCTGCGCAATATCTATCCTGATCCCATCCGCTTCGGCAGGGCGATGGCCACATGGGGCGGGGTATCCGTTCTTGGTGCGACATTGGGGTTTGTGCTTTCCGGTATCGTGACGGCATGGATTTCATGGCGCTGGATGTTTGTGGTGCCGATTGGTGTTGCCCTGACCGGTCTGTTGCTGAGCGGACGTTTACTGCCGGCAAGTCGTACGCGCAGCAATGCGGACAAATTGCGGCTCGATCCCGCTGGCGCAATATTGGCAACCGCTGCGATTGTGCTCACCAGCTATGGTCTGATCCGCAGCGGTGGTCAGTCCTGGGCGTCACCTGATGTCTGGATGCCATTACTGGCGGGGCTGGTGCTTCTGGTCTGTTTCTTTCTGATTGAGCGCCACATCACATCACCGCTTTTGCCGCCGCGCTTTTTGTTAGACGCAAACCGTGCCGCCGGTCTGATCGGTATGCTTTTGGCTGCTGCAGGTTCAGTGCTGATCGAGCTGCTACCCTCACTATATATGCAGCAAATCCGTGAATGGTCAGCATTGACGACAGCTCTGTCTTTTCTGCCGCTGATTATTGCCTTGCTGGTCGCTAATCAGTTTACATCGCCGCTTGTTTACCGGTTCGGAGCAAAGAGAGTGACAATTGCGGGCTTTCTGATCGCCGCCGCAGGGCTGTTTCTCTATGCGTTTCTGGATCGTGAAACCAGCTATCTCCTCGGTATGATGCCGGGACAGGTTCTTGTTTCAGTGGGGATTGCTTTTGTGTTTTCCGGCTCTGCGGTTATGTCTACCAGCAATGTGCCGGAAGATCAGGCCGGTCTTGCCGGTGGTGTGATGAATACGGCGATGGAGCTGGGGCCGACAATCGGTCTGGCCATTTTCATGTCGATTGCCGGTTTACGCAGTGACGTGGTGGAAGGTTATGCGCTGGCTTTTGCTGCAGGTACGGGAATTTATCTGGCGGTAGCCTTGTGGCTGATGATCCTGCCGGATCGCTCACAACAGCGCTGAAAATAGAACGGGCGGTTAAACCGCCCGTTTGTATTTTACCAGATGAAGGCTGTGAGCAGCGCCGCCAGATAGAGGCCTGTGCCGAAGACTGTATGTGCCATCAGACTGCGAAAACGTGCAGTGGCCGGTGCTGGTGTTTTGGAGGCTGCAATGCCAAATCCAAATCCGGGCTGCATGATGAAAAACGGTGCGGCAACGCTGATAATACCAGTCGCGAGCGCCGGAAGAATGGTCGGGTGTTGTGCCCATTCCAACCCTGTCAGTGCCAGCAGCAAGCCGGCAAACAAAATGCCGGTCAGGTAACGTGCAAGCCAGCCGACGGATAGTTCCCCGCGAACGGGCGGTGTTTTCAATATTGTATTATGGCTGAATTTGCCTTGCGGCATGTATAAAAACCAGCGCCCGACAATTCTGTAATCTAATGACGGAATAGCAAATACGCGTTTTAACAGGATCGCCCACAGATCCATAATGATGGTGGCGCCAATACCGATAAGGACGGCGCAGGTCAGAAATTCAGTTTCGGGAGACACATTTTACCTCTTGAGAAAGGGTCACGCAGATAAAAACTCTGCAGTAAATTTGAGTTATTTAATCATACATTCAATTAATTGATTGATCAATAAGGACGTGTTATAGAAAACACATGATTCAGGACGAGATACAAAACCAGTTTTTTGCAGAGATTGCTGAACTCGCACGTGCTGTCGGCAGTGCGCAGCGTCTGATGTTGTTGCAGCATATTGCGCAGGGCGAACGCTCTGTGGAACGGCTTGCAGAGTTGTCGGGGCTGACAATCGCCAATGCATCGCAACATTTGCAGCATCTCAAACGCTCAAACTTCGTGCAGACCCGTCGCGATGGTAAGAATATCTTTTACCGGCTTGGTAACGGGCCGATTATTGAATTATTGTCGGCGCTGACACGACTGGCTGAGTTCAATCAGGCAGAAATCCGCTCGCTTGTCTCTGACAGTTTTCATCAGCGCGAGCGATTGGAAGCCGTATCACGCGAGGAGTTGCTGGAACGTTTGCGTGAGAGCAGCGTGACAATTCTGGATGTGCGGCCTGAAGATGAATTTGCATCCGGTCATTTGCCGGGCGCGATCAATATTCCTTTTACGGAGCTGGAAGCACGTCTGTCTGAATTGTCCCGCGAGCAGGAAGTGGTTGCCTATTGCCGCGGCTCGAAATGCGTGTTGTCGCCGAATGCCGTCTCAGTGTTGCAGCAAAAAGGACTTCGCGCACGGTACCTGCAGGATGGTTTCCCGTCATGGAAAGCGGCCGGTCTGGACGTTGAAGTGACGAAATAAGACCGGACTCTGAGTCTCTGTGAAAGGAGACTCATTTCGGCTGTGCTGTCACACTTCCCACAGACAAAAGAGCGCAGGGAGCTTATGCATAACAGCTATGCAAAAGCGCCGAATGTCCGGAAAATGAGCTAAATCCTACAAAAATCATGTGTTTTCAGGCGCTTTGCGGATTTTTGATGAAATGATAGATAGCATCTATTGATATTTAATAATTAATTGACTTGGTGAATTGGTTTTCAGCCTCTATATGGACGTCAGATATCATTCTGACAGGAGTGCAAAATGGCAACCGTAAACACACAGATCAAACCTTTTATCGCGCAGGCTTACCGTCAGGGTAAATTTGTT
>JAIRVW010000327.1 GCA_031253705.1 Brucellaceae bacterium | reverse complement strand
CAGATAACACCATGGCTGTTGCTGCTACCGGCCACTGTTTTGCTGGCGGTATTTACGCATATTCCGGCAGTGATGACCTTCATCAACAGTTTCTACCAGACACCGCGCGGCAAACGTCCCCCGCAATTTGTCGGCACAGATCATTATGCGACAATGCTCAATGATCCGGTTTTCTGGGCAGCGCTGAAAAACAATGCGATTTATGCGCTGGGCACTGTGCCTGCATCAATTGCTCTGGCCATGTTGATGGCGATTATCGTCAATTCATCCATTCGCGGCCGCTCGCTGATGCGGATGTCTTTCTTCCTGCCGACCGTGCTGCCGATGATCGCAGTCGCCAATATCTGGCTGTTTTTCTACACGCCGGGTTATGGTCTGATTGATCAGTTTCTCGGCCTGTTCGGTTTTCACGAAACCAACTGGCTCGGCAATCCGGATACTGTACTTGGCAGCCTGATGGCGCTGGCAATCTGGAAAGAAGCCGGTTTCTTCATGATCTTCTATCTGGCTGCCTTGCAACAGATCAGTCCGAGCCTGTCGGAGGCTGCGGCACTGGAGGGCACAGGGCGCTGGTACTTCTTCCGCCGCGTTACATTTCCGTTGCTGATGCCGACAACATTATTCGTGCTGATTAATGCGGTGATCAACGCTTTCCGCCTGATCGATCATGTGATCGTGATGACACGCGGCGGGCCGGATAATGCCAGTACTTTGCTGCTGTACTATGTTTACAATGTTGCATTCCGCTTCTGGGATACGGCCTATGCATCGGCGCTGACCGTGGTGCTGTTGCTGGCACTGGCTCTTATCGCTTTCGTCCAGTTCGGGGTTCTTGATCGCAAGGTGCATTACAAATGAGTGCAATGACATTACCGCATCAGCCGCGTGAATTTTCCTTCTGGCGGGTTGTTGAGACTATCGGCTGCTATATGCTGGGGTTGCTCTGGATTTTGCCTTTGCTTTATGCCGTGTGGATGGCCTTTCATCCGCCGGAATATGAGGCACGGTTTGAATTATTTGCACCGCTGACATTGGAAAATTTCAGCAATGCATGGCATGCAGCGCCTTTCGGACGCTATTTTCTCAATACATTCATGCTGATCAGCACCATTCTGATCAGCCAGTTCATCATCTGCACCCTCGCGGCCTATGCTTTCGCCCGTTATGAATTTCGCGGCAAAACGATTGTCTTCATGCTGGTGCTGGTACAGCTGATGATCATGCCGGAAGTCCTGCTGGTGGAGAACTACCGTACCATTGCCAAGCTCGGTCTGGTGGATACGGTTGTGGCAATGGGACTGCCTTATATGGCCTCGGCTTTCGGGATTTTCCTATTGCGTCAGACATTTCTTACGGTGCCGAAAGAGCTGGATGATGCCGCGCGCGTGGAAGGGGCAGGCGCTCTGACGACGCTTCTGAAAGTCTATGTCCCGCTGGCAAAGCCGATCTATGTGGCTTACGGGCTGGTATCGGTCAGCTATCACTGGAACAATCTGCTCTGGCCGCTGGTTATCACCAATTCAGTTTCCACACGTCCGCTGACAGTCGGATTGCAGGTGTTTTCCTCGCCGGATCAGGGGGTGCAATGGAGCATTATCTCTGCGGCTGCACTGATGACTTCTGCTCCGTTGCTGGTTGGATTTCTTCTGTTCCAACGCCAGTTTGTACAAAGCTTTATGCGCGCCGGTATTAAGTAAGGCCGGTTCGGATTAAGGGATTTAAAATGGCGGGATAAACCCGCCATTTTTGTTTGCTCAGAGATTTTTAATCGCATTAATGCGGTCAAGACCACCGACAACCGGTGCGAAATCATCCCACACGGTTTTTGCACCCGCTTGCCACTGGTCATAATCCTCAGGCTGCAGCACTTGCGCACCATGTTCTTTGGCTTTGGCGATTGCCGCGCTTTCATCTTCGACAATCAGCTGATTGAAATAGCCTGCGGCTTCCGCTGAGGCCTCCTGTAAGACCTGCTGTTGTTCTGCATTGAGACCATTCCAGAAACCTGCAGAGAAATAGACCACGCCGGATGCCCAGATATGGCTGGTCTCGGTAACAAACGGCACCACCTCATAGAGTTTGAAACTCGCATAAGCGGATTTTGTCAGATCCATCGCATCGGCAACGCCGGTTTCCAGTGCATTATAGGTTTCGGTAATCGGAATGCCGACCGGCGTGGCACCGAAATTGCTCCAGAGTTTGGTGTGCAACGGGCTTTGAATAACGCGGATGCGCTTACCTTTAAGCTGTTCGGGCTTGGTCACAGCCTCTTTGGTCAGGAGGTGGCGCGCGCCGTAATTGATAAAGCCGGTGGCGACAAAGTTCTGCGCCTTCAGTTTTTCTTTCAGATCATTGCCGGTGTCGCCCTGTACGGTTTTCAGCACATGATCTGCATCTTTAAACAAGAAGGGCAGATCGAGAATTTGTAGCTCCGGCACCCACCCGGACAGCGCTGAAACCGTAGAAAGGCTGCCCTGTACAGAGCCGAGGCGAATGCCCTCAGCTACTTCTTTTTCGCCACCCAAAGCACTGTCTTTGACAATATTGAAACGGAACTGTCCCGGCAATTTTACCTCGACGAGATCGCGGATTTTCAACCAGATTTTGGTTTCCGGCTTATCATCGCCGAACAGTGAGGCAATCGTGATGGCGGTTTTGGCCTGTGCCGTGCGGATGAGGGCTGGCATGGCAAGTGCAGTTGCGGTGCCGAGTGTGGCGGTGCGCAGAAAATGGCGGCGGTTAAGCGTAATCATAGCGGGAAGATCCTTATGAGAGCAGGTCAGATGAGCAGAGCCCATGCGCCGAGAATGACGAGAGAAAACACAAGAGCGATGAAATAGGGTGTCATGGCTTTGAAGAGTGCCGTGGCAGGCAGGCGGGTTACGCCGCTGACCACAAAGACCAGCATGCCGACCGGTGGTGTCAGTCCCCCGATCATCAGATTGACCACGAGGATGACGCCGAACATCACCGGATCGATACCGGCGGCAACAGCAATCGGCAGAAAGATCGGACCGAAGAGCAGAATGGCAGCGCCGATATCCAGAACAAGACCAACAACCAGCAGCACGAGATTGATGATGATCAGGATGACAACCGGATTGGCACCGAAGCCACTGACCAGATCGGAAATTGTGCCGGAAATATCATCGACCGCCAGCAGAAACGCGAAGGGACTGGCTGTGCCGATCAGCAGACCGATAGCGGAAGCTTCTTTGCCGGATTGCTTGAAAATATCATAGAGCGAAGTGATGCCGACTTTACCGATCACAGCCATGATCAGTGTGTAGATTGCGGCAATGGCGGCGGCCTCCGTAGTGGTGACAACACCCATGCGGATACCGACCACAACGATAATGCCAAGGCCAAAAGCTGGTATAGCACCAATGGCTGCCTGTACACGCTCCCGCCCACTGGCACGCGGTTGTGCAACCTGTTCTTTCACTGTCAGATGAATGGCCACGGCAAGACAGACGGCCATGACAGCACCGGCACAAAAACCGCCGACCAGCAGAGCGCCGACGGAGAGATTGGTTGCCGCGGCGAGAATAAGAAAGGCAATCGATGGCGGGATGACATTATCCAACACGGAAGTTGCCGCGATAATCGCACCGGCCTGTGCAGGCGGATAACCGCGCTTTACCAGTTCCGGCTGAAAGGTTGCCGAGCTGAACGCGGCATTGGCAACGGAAGAGCCGGAGGCCCCGGAAAACAGCACACTGGTCAGCAGCGTAGTCTGAGCCAGTCCGGCACGGCGATGACCAACGAGAGAAGAGGCACAATGCACGATCTTCTGCGCAATACCGGCGGCAGTAAGCAGGCTTCCGGCCAGCAGGAAGAACGGGATCGCCAGCAATAGGAATTTGGAAACACCGGTGACAGTGGAGGAAACCACTGCCGGTTCCGGCAAGGTACTGCCAAAGGCAATGGCAATATAGGCAGCCGTCAGAAAAGCATGGGGCAAAGGTGCAGCAACCAGCAAACCGGTCAGAGCAATCAGACCCAATACAATGCTCGGGCTCAAAGCCGTATCAATATAGATATGGCTGACCGTGATATAGAGCATGGTTGCGATTATGGCGGCGGCTAGCAAATCAGGCCATTTATTCTCGCTGATGCGCTGCAGTCCCAGCACAATCAGAATAAAGAACCCGCCGAGGCCGAGAAAGCCGAAACGTATCCATTCCGGCAGGCCGAGTGTCGGGGAAATACCGCCGAGCAGCACGGCAATCCGTGCGCTGCCGAAACTAAGGATCAGTCCGCTCATCAGTGTGAAAACATCGGCAAACACAGCCGTCACACGCTGACCGGCAGGGGACAGGCGTGAGGTCACCAGATCAAGCCGCATCGCCAATGCCGAGTTGATTGCCAGCGGTGCGCCGAAGGCAATCAGAGCGACATAAAGCCATGTGCCCAGTTCTTCAGAGCCGAGAAGACCGGTATTGAACCCGTAGCGCAGCACAACCGTTGTCAGCACAATCAGCAGCAGTGCAGCCAGTAATGTGGCGCAGATTGCACCCAGCATAGTTTCAATGCCTGCCAGTACTATTCTGGCAAGCGACTGAACCGGTGTGGCTGCAACTGCGGGATAGGTCTTCACTGTGCTCATCATCAGGCCGTTTTCAGTTTGGACAGGTCGCGGTCAAACAATGTTGACCATGTATAATTTTTGGCTTGCTTCACTTCGGTTGAAACATCAAGCCGTGGCAGCACAGTTTCTCCGAAACGATAGGCTTCTTCCAGCAAAGGCATGCCGGAAAGGATGAATGTTTCCACACCTGCTTCACGATAGGCTTCCAGCGTGCGGATGACCGTATCCGGTGAGCCGACAATAGCTGTGCCGGGACCCGGACGCACAAGGCCGATACCTGCCCAGAGGTTCGGCGCAATTTCCAGATCACGCAGGTTCTCAGGCTTAACGCCGCCATGTAAAGCACTCATCCGCTGCTGGCCAATGGAATCCGTATTGGAGACAAAGCGCTGATTAGCGGCAATGGATGCGGCATCCATCTGGACATAGAGATCATTGGCAGCCTCCCATGCTTTGGCGTCGGTATCGCGCACAATCACATAAAGGCGGATACCATATTGCATGGTACGGCCGAATTGTTTGGCACGTTCTTTGACCTTGGCGATTTTCGCACCGATTTGCTCCGGTGTTTCCCCCCATGACAGGTACGTGTCAGTATGTTTGGCGGAAACATCGAGTGCTTTATCGGAGGAGCCGCCGAACCAGAGCGGCGGCGGTGTAATCGTGTCGCCCACCGGCAGTGCCAGCTTGGCACCGGTTGTGGAGAAATATTTGCCCTGATAATCCACACTCTCACCGGCAAACAACCTGTGCCAGATGGTCAGATATTCATCGGCCATGTCATAGCGTTCATCATGGGGAATGTTCATGCCATAGGCGCCGAGCATTTTGGCGTCACCCGATACGACATTGACCAACAGGCGGCCGTTGGAAAATTCCTGAAAACTGGCCGCCATTTTGGCAAGCAAAGTCGGTGCAATCAGACCCGGATGGATGGCAACGAGAAATTTCAGTCGCTCCGTATAAGGCAGCAACGAATTGGCCAGTCCCCATACATCATGGGCGCCGGTGGCAAAGAGTGCGCCGGTATAGCCCAGCTGATCATAGGCCATGGCAAGCTGTTTGTAATAGCCGAGATCAACCCTGCGGGAGCCTTCGGGCTTCCACGGATAGGCACCGTCAGGCGCGCACATATACCAGAAAATATTCATATCATTGTCCGTTGTCAGAATATGGGGAGTTTGTGGTCAGACAGCCTGCGGATGAATCTGCGCAAGGCGGTCAAAGTGACCATGACGATGCAGAACTTCTGCTTCTGTCTGCTGTTCTGTGAGGATGGTTTCATCCGCCGGAATGACGGTGAAGTCGCGTGAGGCAATTACCTTTTCCCAGCCTTGCAGACTGGCTTCCGTTGCACCGCTTTCCACCAGCCTGCGGGCGGCCTGATGCGGGTCGGCAGTAATTTCACGGCCGATACGTGCCAGTTCCTGTGCTATTGCTAAGCGGGTTTGCGTATCAAGTCCGCTGTTTTCAAGCGTCCAGAACAGAGAGCGGTTAGGAATGGTTGAGCCGCAACGCGAGAGCAGGCGGATATTATCGCGCTCAAGGGCATTTTCCAGGCGCGGTGCCATGGCAATCCATGCATCAACACGCCCGTCGAGCAGGGCTGGCAGGGCGTCATTCACTTCCGGCTCGACGCGTTCAATATCAGCGAGGCTGAGGCCTGCTTCTTCCAGATTGCGTGCCAGATAATAGGTCTGGAAAGAACCATCGACCAGCCCGATACGGCGGTGCTTCAGATCAGGTATGGATTTGATCGGGCTGTCAGCGCGTACCAATATTGCGCCATTGGCAGGGCGTGGTGCAGAAGCCGCGATATATTGTACCTTCAGCCCGTCCAGTGCGGCAGTAATCGGTGGCGTTGAGCCGGTGCCGCCAAAATCAATCTTACCTTCCGTAATCAGCTTGCCGGTGTCGCGCCCTTCGCGATAGGCGACAAACTCACCATCCAGAGCGGCAAAGGCATCAGGCCAGACCTGTGCGATACGCAGATGCAGATTGCTGGGATGAACGCCGATTTTCATAAACTGCCCTTTCAGATGGCAGGCAGAAACCGGAAAGCTCTGCCTGTGGAACTGAGATACAATTTACTTTTTTG
>JAIRVW010000323.1 GCA_031253705.1 Brucellaceae bacterium | reverse complement strand
ATCGATTCGTCCCATATCATAGCCGCGGGCTGCGAGTTTATTCTGCAGCTCTTTCAGCTCTTCCGTGGTCAGGCCTTCATCCGGTGTGCCGAGAATGAAAGGCTCCGCGCCAGCCAGACGTGTCGCAAAATAAGCGGCGGTTGTGGCGTAAACGATGGACTTGTTCCATTCGACGAAAATATCGAAATTGCGGTAGGACAGGAATGCCGGACCTTTGCGGCCCATCGGGATGAGCAGGGAGGCATCACCGTCATCAGCGCCGAGTGCGGAGCCGTCAGCAGTCTTCACGCCCCAGTCGCTCCATTTGGAATGCGGCAGGCGATAGGTGCGGATTGAGTTTTCCCAAGGCAGATCCTGTGTCAGCTTCACAGGCTCCAGCCATGGCTCTCCGCGCTGCCAGCCGAGTTCAGACAGCATACGGGCCGCAGTCATCACGGCATCGGCAACGCTGTTGCGCAGATCGACTTTGCCGTCACCGTCGCCGTCAACGCCGCGTTCCAGATAATCTTTCGGCAGCAGCTGCATCTGGCCGATTTCACCCGCCCATGCGCCCATGGTGCCGGCATCAACAACACCTTTATCCATCAGCTGCAACAGTGCGAGCAACTGCGGACGGAACAATTCCGGACGGCGGCAGTCGTGCGACAGGGTGACGAGGGAATTCAGCGTATCAAAATCACCCTGAATGGCACCGAAATCCGTTTCCAGTCCCCAGAATGCGGCAATGACCGGCCCCGGAACACCGTAAGTCTCTTCAGCTTTCTTGAAAATGTCAGCATATTTGACGAGATTTTCACGGCCTTTTTTCAGGCGCTGTTCTGAAATCAGACGTTTGGAGAATTCTGCAAAGGTCAGATTGAATACGGTCTGGGTGCGGTCACGCTTCAGCGTACGCTCGTCAATCTGCGCTTTGTGCAGTTCGGCAATTGTCTTGTCGGAAATACCGGCGGCTTTGGCTTCTGCCGCAACGTCTTCAATCCAGACATTGATATCACCGCCGCAGGCCGGTTTTACAACATCGGTTGTTGAAACGGGGGCGGTTGCCGCCGGTGTTTCCGGCGTGGCCGAAGCTGTTTGTGTCTGTGCGGCGAAGGCAAAGCTGACTGTCGAGAGCAGCGCAGCAGCTGTCAGAAGCGGTTTTACGACTGATCTGATGGCTGGCAGAGTAGCAGGGCGTGACATAGTTCAGTTCTTTCTGCAGCAGGCCCGTGTCAGGCCTGACAGGCTGTTGGTTCCGAGGCGCATCAGAAAAGCCGGGAAAACTCTTCTGAATGCGCATGAATTCAAAAATAAGGCACTTCGCATTGAAACAGCTCCGGTCTGTTGCGGCCGGAACTGTGCGAAATCTTTCTGAATTATGTCCTGCAGAAATATTTTGTGAAAAAGAAGATGATAATGTCAGATTCAGCATCCGGAGATGCTTTTATCTGACTTTGTTGCTTTCCAGCCACTTTCTCCATTGGACGTGATTGCCCGCAAAGACGTTGATATCCGCATCGCCTTTGATACCAGGAATTGTTCCCGTACCGGTATATTGCCAGAAGACCCAAGGGTGTGGGCCGTATTTCTCATCCGGATGACCGGCGGTGGAGCGCAGCCAGAACGGATAATCGCGGAAGCTGTTCAGGCTGTTGTCGTCGAAGAAATCGACGGTGGTATAGATGATCGGTTTTTTACCGTAATGACGTTCGATCATAGTCAGGAATGTGCGCATTTCTTTACGCACCACTGCCGGATCAGGGCGCAGTTTACAGGTTGGTGACAGCGGGTTCCATTCCATATCCAGTACCGGCGGCAATGCGCCCGGGTCTTTAGGGACGTTGCGGATATACCAGCGTGCCTGATCTTCTGCGGAGCGGCAGAAATAATAGAAGTGATAGGCGCTGCGCGGAATGCCTGCCGCGCGCGAATTCGCCCAATGCTCGGCAAAGCGGTCATCAACACGGTCGCCGCCTTCGGTTGCTTTAATAAAGACGAAGGAGATGCCGCTGCTGCGTGCTGCCTGCCAGTCTACTTTTTCCTGATATTTGGAAACATCAGTGCCGTGTACCGGATAATGCCACGGGGTTTTACCGGTATAATCATGGGGCTTGCGGTCATAAAACTGCGGAGCCTTGGCACTGGCCGACGGGAGTGAGATGCCGGAACCGGCAGATGGTTTTACATCTGAAAAATCATAGTCGACAGATGTGCATGCGCTCAGCATCAGACTGAGGGCGGCAAGAACTGCTGGCTTCATCAATTTTCGTCTCACAAAATCACAGGAAAATCATGAATGGTTTCTTACCGCAAAAGGTTAAATTTTTCCTTTAGATCATGAATATTGCATTCCCGATCAGGAGTGAATGCCGCTGCTGTTTTTATGGAAGTGACAAGTATAAATGTGACCGAATGTTCGATTCGAAATATTTTTTGATCAAACCGGTCATACCTTGTGCAGCTTTAACGGTCATACTGTCAGACTTGTCGTAACAGACGACACCGGCAGGCAGACCGGATGAAGTTCCGGTATTGTTGTTGCGTATATGCGTTGCCGGTGCGGAGGAGTTGAAAATGTATCGTCTGGTAGCTTTTATTGTTGCCGTTATTGTGCTGATCGGGCTGGTTTTTACCGGCGGCTTTCTGACGTTTGGTAAAAACTCTGAGCCACGCATTGATCATGTTGCGGCAACCATTCAGGATGCCGAGCAGGCAATGCAGGCTAAAGCCGATCAGGAAGTGGCTGAAATTGATGCTAAAGCCGCGCTCAGCCTTAATCTGCCGGAGCTGGATAAGCCGCTGACCACTGAGGATATTAATCTTGCGGTGCAGAAAGCCGGTGTTGATGCCGAGAAAACCGCATTGCGTGTAGGCCAGACAGCAGATCAGGCAGAGACCGCCAAAAAAACTGCGGAAACGATTGTGCGTGCCCATATGGAACGCCGTATGCAGGCAGAACTGGCTGCAAAGAAGTCGCTCTGATTTCTGTTATACGAAATATCTGAGTGAGGCAGGGCAGGGGACAGGATTAAAAGAGATACATTCTGTATAAGATGACCGAATTTCACAGAGCTGTCAGAGCTACGTGGTTTTCATCACAGTTGTTTTGAATTACAAAAGCTTATGTCGATTTGGTCCAGTATCGCTGATTTTTTAACGCAGACGGCTTACAGCGCGTTTTCCGGTGTGATCGAAGCCGTCCGTACGTATTTTGAAGGCGATGCTGAAACACGGCGCCGCGTTGCTTTTTCGATCGCTATGATCGCGCTCTCCGCTAAAATGGCGAAAGCAGACGGTATTGTTTCCGAGCAGGAAGTGCGGGCTTTTCAGGATATTTTTGAAATACCGGAAAAAGAGGCGGATCATGTCTCGCGCCTCTATAATCTCGCCAAACAGGATGTTGCCGGTTTCGAAAGTTATGCCCGTCAGATCGCCTCCCTATGCCGCGCTTCACAGCAAAACGGCGTGGAAGAATCCTGCGGTGCTTTGGCCGATGTTCTCGATGGTCTGTTTTATATCGCCAAGGCGGACGGCTATGTGCATGAAAAGGAAATGGCCTTTCTGCGGCGCGTGGCGGAAATCTTCAATATAGAAGAAGACGAGTTTCTGCTGATTGCCGGACGCCATGTGAATTTGGGGCCTTCTGACCCTTATGCGGTGCTGGGGCTGACCCGTGGTGTGGGATATCAGGAAGCCAAGCAGCATTATCGTAATCTTGTGCGTCAGAACCATCCTGATCTGGTTATCGCCCGCGGTATGCCTTATGAGTTTCAGAAAATAGCCAATCATCGTCTCGCTGCGATCAATGCAGCATGGGCGACACTTGAAAAACAGTTGGGTCAGCATGACTATGCAGGATAATTCGACACCGGAAGCCGGTCTGGCGCAGAACAATCAGGCTGCCCCGCGCGTCTTGCTGAGCAAAGCAGACTATGAGGGCGCTGTGATTGATGCATCCGCCAATTTTGGTCCGCGCAATGACGGCAAGACCCCGCGTTTTCTGATCCTGCATTATACGGGACTGGCAACAGCACAGGAAGCGCTGGATATTCTCAAATCTCCTGAACACGAAGTCTCGGCGCATTATCTGGTGCATGAGGATGGTCAGGTTGTGCAGATGGTCGCGGAAAGCGAGCGGGCATGGCATGCGGGCAAAAGCTGCTGGAAAGGCGAGCGTGATATTAATTCCGCTTCCATCGGCATTGAGATTGTGAATCCGGGCGTGCTGGAAAACTTTCCGCCATATCCTGATGCACAGATTGAATCCGTCATTGCTTTGTGCCGTTCGATCTGTGAGCGCTATAATATTGCGCCGGAACATGTGCTGGCGCATTCGGATATTGCACCGGAGCGCAAGATTGATCCGGGTGAGAATTTCCCGTGGGAAACCTTGTTTAAAGCGGGTATCGGTCATTGGGTTGAACCGGCACCGATCCGCGGCGGACGGTTTTTCGCCATGGGTGATCGTGGTCAGCCGGTTGAAGCTTTGCAGTCAATGCTGGCCATGTATGGCTATGACATCATGATCAATGGCGAGTTTAATGAGCAGACCAAGGTGGTTCTGAGCGCATTTCAGCGCCATTTTCGCCCAAATCAGATTGACGGCGTGGCGGATACCTCAACAATCGAGACTTTGCACAGGCTGATTTCCACGAATCTGCGTGAAGTGATAACTAGCTGATTTTTAAAATAGCTTACTGTTTTTTGTATAAAAGTGTTCCGCAAGTGTTACAGGTTTTAGCAATCTGTTACTTGTCTCGACAATCTTCGGCTGCACTCAGGCATCAGATACAACCTCAATTTCCTTGAGCAGATCTGATGATGGGGCGGACTGTTTCCCAGAAGGAAGGGCGCTGAAAGACGGTTTTGCGTGCGAGCAAATCCTTTCAGCGGATTTATGCAACAGTTCCAACGGTAAGGTTTATGATTAAAAAATTAGGATTTTTATGCGCTCTCAGCGGGGCGGCGGTTTCGTTCGGTCTGACACCAGCCTTGAGTGCACCGGTTCTTCCAAAAACTAATCTCATGGATATTCTGAAAGCTAAAAATGAAGCTTCAGAAACTGAAAAAGATACCAGCCGTACAACCTATAAAAAGGCGACCGGTACTTCGGCTAAAATGCCGGTAATTGAACGTCGTTCAGCACGTACCCGTATTGATCTGAACAAGCAGATCAAAGGTCAGGCAGAGACCAAGCAGGCACAGGCAGGCAAAGCCGCTAAATCAGGCAAGCCTTATTCTTCAATTATCGCCCGCTATGCTTCAAGCTATGGCGTGCCATTGTCGCTGGCTCATGCAGTTGTGCGTCATGAGAGCAATTATCAGCCGAATGTTCGCGGCAGCGCCGGTGAAATCGGTCTGATGCAGATCAAGCTCGGTACAGCACGCGGTCTGGGTTATACCGGTTCTGCCAAAGGTCTGTATGATCCGGCAACCAATGTGCAATATGGCATGAAATATCTGGCAATGGCTCAGAAACTGGGCGGCGGTACAACCTGCGGCACAATCCTGAAATATAATGCCGGTCACGGTGCCAAGCGTATGAACCCGACATCTGCAAAATATTGCAGCAACGTCAAAGACTTCATGCGCTCATTTTAAGCCTGTTTATATTCAGGCTCTGGCGGGACATGTGATGCGCCATAACCTAAATCTAAACAGCCCTTGTATGACAGGGCTGGGATTTTGAACAAAAGCTGGCTTCCGCAGACGGAACGCCAGCTTTTTTATTGCGTTTTGTGCCAGATACAGCCTATAGACGCGTGTCAGCCGGTCGGGCAGCCGCGCTTGTTCAATACCGAAAGGTGGCAAGTGAGGAAAGTCCGGGCTCCATGGAAACACGATGCCGGGTAACGCCCGGCGAGGGTGACCTCAGGGAAAGTGCAACAGAGAGCAGACCGCCTGCCATCGCCCTTCGGGGTATCGGGCAGGTAAGGGTGAAAGGGTGGGGTAAGAGCCCACCGCGCTGCCGGTAACGGGAGTGGCACGGTAAACCCCATCGGGAGCAAGACCGAATAGGGACGGCGCATCAGGCTTCGGTCTGGTAATCAGTTTCCGGATAGCCGTCCGGGTGGGTTGCAAGAGGCGGGTGGCGACATCCGTCCCAGATGAATGGCTGCCACGTCGGGCTGGAAACAGTCCGGCCATACAGAACCCGGCTTACAGACCGGCTGACAAATCTGTTTGGAAAACATAGCGACATCCGAACGGGTGATAAAGCGTCATTTTAACCGATGATAAAGCATAATTGCCCCCGTAAAATAACCCTTCCTTAATATTAATATTGGATAAATTATTCGCGGCATATTGTGCGCCCTGATGGGTGTTCAGTCGCGTAACCATATAATACGGCAGCGGGCGGAGCGGTTTCTGTGCCTCCGTTGACGCCTACCTTGCCCCGGTGGTATTTTTTAATGCAGTTTGTTGCGTCCAGACTTTGTTCAGTTTTCAGACAGTTTTTGCTGCATCCGGCACAGGCTGGTATGCAGGTTGCTGAAATCTGTGGCTGCGGTGATGTTGCCTGCATAGAAGGATTGGCTGCTGCTCAGCGCGATCCGGCAGGACAAGCAAAATAATGACAGGGCGGGATGAAAGCATGATCACGGGCGCAGATAACGATAAAACAGCTCAGGTTGCCGATGGTGCCGTATCTTCCGGTGAAGAGGACTATTCCCGCCATATTCCGGTGATGCTGGAAGAGGTTGTGAGCGCATTGCAGCCGGAAGCCGGTAAGCTTTATGTTGACGGCACATTCGGTGCCGGTGGTTATACCAAGCGTATTCTGAAAACCGGTGCGGATGTTCTCGCCATTGACCGCGACCCGAACGCTATTGCTGCGGGACAATCCGTGGTTGCTGAGTATCAGGGGCGTTTGCGTCTGGTGCAGGCTCGCTTCTCCCAGATGGAAGAGGTGCTGAGCGATGTGCAGCCGGATGGTGTTGTGCTGGATATCGGCGTTTCCTCCATGCAGATTGATGAGGCTGATCGCGGATTTTCTTTCCAGAAAGACGGCCCGCTTGATATGCGCATGTCATCGCATGGCCTGAGCGCTGCTGATGTTGTTAATCAGTATAAAATGGGCGATCTGGCGCGTATTTTTAATTTTCTCGGCGAAGAACGTCATGCCGGACGCATTGCGCGCATGATTGAAAAGCGTCGTGAAACTGAGCCTTTCAGCCGTACCCGTGATCTGGCCAATGCCATTGAAATGCTGGTCGGACGCCACCCGAAAGACCGGATTCATCCGGCGACACGCGTTTTTCAGGCGCTCCGTATATATGTTAATGACGAGCTGGGCGAACTGGCACGGGCTTTGATTGCG